>NZ_JBSGDD010000005.1:0-158418 GCF_053602195.1 Kitasatospora sp. NPDC004531
GGCCGGGGATGTCAACATATCTGGCGTTGACTTTTGGCACGCTGTTGAGTTCTCAAGGAACGGACACTTCCTTCGAGCGGCCTTCCGACCAGCCCTCCGGGCGCTTCGTTCGTGTTTCGAGCTTATCAGACCGTTTTCGCGGCGTTAACCGCTGATTTACGTTCTCGACTTGCTCTGTTTACCGCCGTTGCGCGGCGACCTGAGCAACGATAGCGGGTTGGCGGCCGAGTGCCTAATCGAGGTCGGAGCGGATCACCCGGACGGCAGTGGCTCACCCGTGCGGGCGAGGCCGTGGGGGGTTCGCCCGGATGCCGTAGAGTGCGGCGCATCGGCCAAGAGGACTAGACCACTTGAGGGTGGCGGGTTCGGAGGAGAGGGTGCGAGAAGGTCGGTTCGTGTGCGGTCGGGTGGGCGGCGGGATCGATCTTCACCCGGGCGACCCGTGGGTATTACGGGACGAAATGTCCGAGTTGGCATATTTTGGGTCGCGCCGATCAACGAGCCGCTGCCCCGCGGCCGCACGCGATGTACTCCGTACCTGGGAGGCTCCACCATGACCACTGTGACGTCGCCGCTCGCCGGACGTGCCGTCGGGCTCGCCAATGTGCCCGACCCGGTGTTCGCAGGAGCGATGGTGGGGCCGGGGACGGCGATCGATCCGTTGCGGGAGCCGATCGAGGCGGTGTCTCCGGTGGACGGGCAGGTGGTGTCGATGCATCCGCACGCGTTCGTGGTGATGGACGAGAACGGGCACGGCGTGCTGACGCATCTGGGGATCGACACCGTGCAGCTCAATGGGGAGGGGTTCGAGCTGCTGGTGCACAAGGGGGACCGGGTGAAGCGGGGGCAGCCGGTGATCAAGTGGAATCCGGCCGCGGTGGAGGCGGCGGGGAAGTCGCCGATCTCGCCGATCGTGGCGCTGGAGGCGTCGGCGGAGCAGCTGAGCGGGCTGACGGAGTCCGGGGAAGTGACGGCCGGCGGCGAGCTGTTCGTCTGGAACTGACGGCGACGACGGACGAAGGGGTTCGGACCATGGAGCGGACGCTGCGCGGTGTGGGCGTGAGTCACGGGGTCGCCGTCGGGCCGGTGCGTCACATGGGGACGGCGGTGCTGGAGCCGCCGTCCGCCCAGGTCTCGGCTGCCGAGGTGCCGCGCGAGCAGGCTCGGGCGCAGGCCGCGGTGGAGGCGGTGGCGGCGGATCTGATCGCGCGCGGGAATCTGGCGGGCGGTGAGGCGCAGGCGGTGCTGGAGGCCCAGGCGCTGATGGCGCAGGATCCGGAGCTGCTGGCGGACGTGAACCGGCGGATCTCGGAGGGCAACAGCGCTGAGCGCGGGGTGTACGACGCGTTCGCGGCGTACCGGGCCCTGCTGGCTGCGGCGGGCGAGTACCTGGCGGGACGGGTCGCGGACCTGGACGACGTGCGGAACCGGATCGTGGCGCGGCTGTTGGGGGTGCCGATGCCGGGGGTGCCGGACAGTGACGAGCCGTACGTGCTGCTGGCGCGGGACCTGGCGCCGGCGGACACCGCGTTGCTGGATCCGTCGCTGGTGCTGGGGTTCGTGACCGAGGAGGGCGGGCCGACCTCGCACAGTGCGATTCTGGCGCGGGCGATGGGGGTGCCGGCGGTGGTGGCGCTGCCGCGGGCGACGGAGTTGGCGGAGGGGGTGGAGGTCGCGGTGGACGGGTCCAGCGGCGAGGTGCTGGTGGAGCCGTCGGCGGAGCGGCGGGAGGAGCTGCGTCGGCTGGCGGCGGAGCAGCAGGCGGCGCTGGCGGCGTCCTCGGGGCCGGGGCAGACGTCGGACGGGTTCATGGTGCCGCTGCTGGCGAACGTCGGTGGTCCGGCGGATGTGCCGGCGGCGTTGGAGAACGGGGCGGAGGGCGTCGGGCTGTTCCGGACGGAGTTCCTGTTCCTGGACGATTCGGCGAAGGCGCCGAGCGAGGAGAAGCAGGTCCAGGCGTACCGGAAGGTGCTGGAGGCGTTTCCGGACGGCCGGGTGGTGGTGCGGGTGCTGGATGCGGGCGCGGACAAGCCGTTGGACTTCCTGACGCCCGGGGACGAGCCGAATCCGGCGTTGGGGGTGCGGGGGCTGCGGACGCTGTTGGAGCACCCGGAGGTGCTGCGGGGGCAGTTGCGGGCGTTGGCGCGGGCGGCGGAGGGGTTGTCGGTGCGCCTGGAGGTGATGGCGCCGATGGTGGCGGACCGCGACGAGGCGCGGGCGTTCGCGGAGGCCTGCCGGGAGGCGGGGCTGGACGCCAAGTACGGGGTGATGGTGGAGATTCCGTCGGCCGCGCTGCGGGCGGGGGCGTTGCTGCGGGAGGTGGAGTTCCTGTCGCTGGGGACGAACGACCTGGCGCAGTACGCGTTCGCGGCAGACCGGCAGGTGGGGTCGCTGGCGCGGTTGCAGGATCCGTGGCAGCCGGCGCTGTTGGACCTGATCGCGTCGGCGGCGGGGGCGGCGAAGGCAGCGGGGAAGAGTTGCGGGGTGTGCGGGGAGGCCGCGTCGGACCCGCTGCTGGCGTGCGTGCTGACGGGGCTCGGGGTGACCAGTCTGTCGATGGGGGCGGCGGCGATCCCGTACGTGCGGTCGGCGTTGGCGCAGGCCTCGTTGGCGCAGTGCCGGCAGGCGGCGGAGGCGGCGCGGGCGGCGGACTCCGCGACTGAGGCGCGGGCCGCGGCGCGGCAGGTGTTGTCCGTGGCGTAGCCGTCCGGACTCTCGACTCCCGAGGGGTCGCTGCCACCGTGGGGGTTGGCGGCGGCCCCTCGGGGCACTGCTGGGGCGTCAGTGCTTGCGGGTGGTGGCGAGCTGCTCGAAGAAGCGCAGGTGGTCGAGGTTGTCGACGGAGCCGGGGTTGACCGCCTTGGTGAGCGGGGTGCCGGACAGCAGGCGCTTGACGGGGACTTCGAGGCGCTTGCCGGTGAGGGTGTGCGGCAGGCCCCGGACGGTGATCACCTCGTCCGGGACGTGGCGCGGGGAGAGTTCGGTGCGCAGCGAGGTGCGGATCCGGGCGGTGAGGTCCTCGTTCAGGACGGCGCCGGGGGCGAGCACCACGAAGAGCGGCATCCAGTAGCCGCCGTCGGGTTCTTCGAGGCCGATGACCAGGGATTCGGCGATCTCGGGGAGGCGTTCGACGACCTCGTAGATGTCGGCGGAGCCCATCCGGACGCCCTGGCGGTTCAGGGTGGAGTCGGAGCGGCCGTGGATGACGACGGTGCCGCGGCCGGTGGCGGTGATCCAGTCGCCGTGGCGCCAGATGCCGGGGTAGGTGTCGAAGTAGCTGTCGTGGTAGCGGACGCCGTCGGGGTCGTTCCAGAAGCGGGTCGGCATGGACGGCAGCGGCTTGGTGACGACGAGTTCGCCGACCGCGTCGGTGAGCGGGTGGCCGCTGGGGTCCCAGGCTTCGACGGCGGCGCCGAGACAGGGGGCCTGGATCTCGCCGAGGTGGACCGGGAGGGTGGGGACGCCGCCGACGAAGCACGAGCAGACGTCGGTGCCGCCGCTCACGGAGGCGAGCCAGACGTCCGGCTTGACCTCGTCGTAGATCCACTGGAAGCCGTCGGGCGGGAGCGGGGAGCCGGTGGTGCCGATGCAGCGGACGGCGGACAGGTCGAGGTCGCGTCCGGGGTGGAGTTCGGCCTTGCGGCTGGCGATCACGTACGCGGCGGAGGTGCCGAGGACGGTGGTGCGGGTGCGGGCGGCGACGGACCAGAGGGCGCCGGTGTCGGGGTGGCCCGGGCTGCCGTCGTAGGTGACGATCGTGGTTCCGGTGAGCAGGCCGGCGAGCAGGAAGTTCCACATCATCCAGCCGGTGGACGTGTACCAGAGGAAGCGGTCGTCCGGGCCGAGGTCGAGGTGGAGGGCGGCCTGCTTGAGGTGTTCGACCAGGATGCCGCCCTGGCTCTGCACGATGGCCTTGGGGAGGCCGGTGGTGCCGGAGGAGTAGAGCACCCAGAGCGGGTGGTCGAACGGGACGGGTTCGAAGACCGGCTCGGTGTCGGCGGCCGTGAGGTCGTCGTAGTGGAGGGCGCCCTCGGGGGCGGGGGTGTCGAGCAGCGGGACGTGGACGACCGCGCGGAGGGTGGGGAGTTCGCGGCGGAGCTCGGCGACCACCTCGGTGCGGTCGTGGTTCTTGCCGCCGTAGTGGTAGCCGTCGACGGCGAACAGGACGGTCGGCTCGATCTGCTGGAAGCGGTCGAGGACGCTGCGGGCGCCGAAGTCCGGGGCGCAGCTGGTCCAGGTCGCGCCGACGGCGGCGGTGGCGAGCAGGGCGACGGCGGCCTGCGGGAGGTTCGGCAGGTAAGCGCTTACCCGGTCGCCCGGGCGGACGCCGTTGGCGCGCAGTGCGGCGGCCAACGAGCCGACCTGGCGGCGCAGTTCGGACCAGGTGATGGCGACGGGCTCGGCGCTGCGCTCGTCGAGGTGCAGGACGGCCGGGCGGTCGGCGTTGGCCGGGTCCTCGGCGGCGCGCAGGGCGTGCTCGGCGTAGTTGAGGGTGGCGCCCGGGAACCAGCTCGCGCCCGGCATGGTGGCCGGCTCAGCGAGGACGGCGGTGGGCGGGGTCTGGAAGCGCACGTCGAAGTACTCGGTGACGGCGGTCCAGAAGCGCGGGAGGTCCTCGGTGGACCAGCGGTGGAGGTCCGCGTAGCGGGTCGCGGCCTCGGTGTCGGTGGTGACCGGTGCGAGCGGGGCGGCCGGGGCTCCGTGGTGCTCGGCGGCCCAGCGCTGGAAGTCGACCAGCCGGCTGGCGGCGGCGCGGGCCGGGTCCGGGCGCCAGAGGGGCTCGGGGTGCTGCTGGTCCTGGGGGGTCGGAGGGGTGCTCACGTGGTGGTCTCCAGGCCGGTGGGGACGGATGGGCTTGTGGCAGGCCGTCCGTGGGTGCTGACGGTGCAGACCATGCCATGTGATCGGCCGGGGGTCCAGGGTTCGTCCTGGTGGTGGAGCGGGTGGGGCGCCGCGGTGGGGGGTGGGCGCTGGGACGGTGACTGCACGGTGGGTGGTGGGCTGCGGTGGGGGGTGGTAGGACGGCGGGATGACGGTGGCTTATGACGTGGTGATCGTGGGTGGCGGGCACAACGGGCTGGTGGCGGCCGGGTATTTGGGGCGGGCCGGGTTGCGGGTGCTGGTGCTGGAACGGCTCGGACACCTGGGCGGGGCCGCGGTCTCGGAACGGGCGTTCCCCGGGGTGGACGCGCGGCTGTCGCGGTACTCGTACCTGGTGAGCCTGTTGCCGCGGCGGATCCTCGCCGACCTGGGCGTGCGGGTGGAGCTGCGGCGTCGACGGATCTCCTCCTACACCCCGTGGGAGCGGGACGGGCGGGTCGGCGGGCTGCTGGTGGATGCCTCGGACGAGCGGCGGACGGCCGAGTCCTTCCGCGAACTGACGGGCGGGGACGTCGAGTTCGCTTCGTGGCGGGAGTTCTACGGGATGACCGGGCGGGTGGCGCGGCGGGTGTTCCCGACCTTGACGGAGCCGCTGCCGTCGCGGGCGGAACTGCGGGCGGCGGTCGACGATCCGACGGCCTGGGCGGAGTTGTTCGAGCGGCCGTTGGGCGAGGCGTTGGAGCGGCGGTTCGCCGACGACCTGGTGCGGGGTGTGGTGCTGACGGACGCCCTGATCGGGACGTTCACGCATGCGCACGATCCCTCGCTGCGCCAGAACCGGTGCTTCCTCTACCACGTCATCGGCGGCGGGACCGGGGACTGGGACGTGCCGATGGGCGGCATGGGCGCGGTGACGGGTGCGCTGGCGGAGGCGGCCCGGGCGGGCGGTGCGGAGTTCCGGACGGGGTGCGAGGTGGTCGCGGTGGACCCGGGCGTGAAGGGGCGGCCGGCCGAGGTCGGGTACCTGGACGCGGACGGGGTGGAGCGCCGGGTCGGGGCGCGGTGGGTGCTGTGCAACGCTGCGCCGGTGGAGCTGGCGCGGCTGGTGGGGGCGGGGGGCCTGTCCGGGGCGGGTGGCGTGTCCGGGGCGGGGGCGGGCGGCGTTTCGGTGGTGGGGGCCGGGGGTGGGGCGGGGGCCGGCGTGCCGGAAGGGGCGCAGTTGAAGGTCAACATGCTGCTGCGTCGGCTGCCCGGGCTGCGGGACGGGGCGGTGGATGTGCGGGACGCGTTCGGGGGGACGTTTCATGTGGCGGAGTCGTACCGGGAGTTGGAAAGCGCTTACCGGACGGCCTCGGCGGGGCGGCTCCCCTCCCCCGCGCCGTCCGAGATCTACTGCCACTCGCTGGCGGACCGTTCGATCCTGGGACCGGAGGTGCCCGCCGGTTGGCACACGCTCACGCTGTTCGGACTGCAGCTGCCGGCGCGGCTGTTCAGCGGCCCCGGGGATGCGGGCGGGATGCGGCAGGCGGCGTTGGCGGGTGTGATGGCGGCGCTCGACGGGGTGCTGGCGGAGCCGCTCGCGGACTGCCTCGCGGTGGACGGGGAGGGTCGGCCCTGCCTGGAGGTACGGAGCCCGCTGGACCTGGAGGCCGACCTCCGGCTGCCGGGCGGCAACATCTTCCACCGGGAGCTGGCGTTCCCGTTCCGGGACGGCGGCGGGGACGGTGCCGAGATCCCGGGGGTGGGGGCCGGGCGGTGGGGCGTGGAGACTGCGGACGCGCGCGTGCTGGTGTGCGGGGCCGGGGCGGTGCGGGGTGGCGGGGTCAGCGGGATTCCCGGGCACAACGCGGCGATGGCGGTGCTGGGGCGGTAGCGGCGGGGGTGACGGGGCTGGCGGGGGGGGACGTGGCGGGGGGAGGGCGGAAAGCGCTTACCCGTTGGGGGTGGCGGGGTGTGTCGGATTGTGTCGCGATGGACGGAAGGCGCTTACCCGTTGAGGTCGAGACGGTGCGGCGCGAGGGCGCGGTAGGCGCATGTCAATTCGAGATCGCGCGCCGAGCAGAGCCGATCATTGACGGTCGTTTTCGAAGCGGTGCCTGGGAAAGCGCTTTCCCGTTGGGTTCCGCGATGCCCGAACGGCGGACGGTAAGCGCTTTCCCGCTCCGCCGCCGGGGCTGCTCCCCCCGGCTATCGCGTGGCTGGCAGGTGGGTGAAGTCGCCGTTGAACCAGGAGCGGGCCACCCGGGTGTGGAAGGGGAAGGCGAGCGGGGTGTCGGCGGTGGCGAGTTGCCAGCCGTCGGTTTCGTCGGTGGGGGTGGACGGGGGGAGGTCGGCGAGGTTGCGGGCGGGGAGGAGGGCGAAGAGGCAGAGGAAGCCGCCGAGGGTGTCCGAGTCGGTGGAGACCAGGCGAGCGTCGGCGGGGTCGGCGAGGATGCCGGTCTCCTCGCGGAGTTCGCGGACGGCGGCCTGCTGCCAGCTCTCGCCGTAGTCGATGTAGCCGCCGGGCAGGGCGAGTTGGCCGAAGCCGGGTTCGATGGTGCGGCGGATGACGGTGAGCCGGGTGTCCCCGTCGGGGTGGTGGACCGGGAGGAGGGCGACGGTGACCGGGAGGGGGTTGCGGTAGCTGGTCTCGTGGCAGCCGGGGCAGGTGCGGGGCCAGGTCGCGGTGCCGGCCGGGTAGGGCGTTCCGCACCAGTGGCAGTGCGAGTTGGGGCCGAAGAGGGCGGGACGGGCGGACGGCTGGGTCGTCATGGAGGGATGGTAGTTCGATCGGGTGAGCGGCCGGGCGGGAAAAGGGAAGCGGGAGCCGGGGGCGTGCGGTGGTGCGGGTGGAGCGGCCGGGGGCGTCGCGGTTCCGCCGGGCGGGTGAATGCGGAGCACGCGGTTGGAATTCGGACGCAGGGGCGCGATAGCGATGGGGCACGCCCGCGAAAGACGCCGGCGCCGAATTGCTTAAGGATGATTGTGCGATCAATTCTGGTTTCCCTGGTGGCCGCAGCCTCGGTGCTCGGCATGGCCGCCCCAGCGCCCGCGGCGACGCGGGCGGCGAGCGGTGAGGTGGTGGTGTTCTCCAGCGAGCTGCTGCCGCTGGACGTCTACCGCGACCCGTCCGGTTGCCAGCAACTCCCCACGGTCGCCCACGTGTTGAACAACCAGACCGACCGTCCGGTGCAGGTGTACGGCAACCCGTTCTGCATCGGCCCGTCGGTGGCGGTGCAGCCCGGTTACGGGACGCACGTGCCGGGTGGTGCGGGGAGCTTCTCGGCCTGAACCTGCGGGTCGGAAATGCGTGCGGGTGGGCGGCGGAATGGTCGCCCACCCGCTTTTCGGCTTATCACAGAAATGCATCGAATCGGTGGTGTTGTGCCATCATGTTCAGCGCCGACTTCTCGCCCGTCGCGGCGAATTGGCGCGCTGTCAGCGCGGTCGGCCCGTTGTCTGAGGCCCCCCGGCGCAGTGGTGTACCCGGGTTGCGGCCGTCATTGAGAGGACTGCGTTTCCGTGGAGCATGTCGCTGTGTCCGCCGCCCCGGAGGTGGCGGTCGCTGCCCCGGAGGCGGCTGCCGCCGGCTCGGGGGCGGCAACTGTCCGGGGAACGGCCCCGGCTTCCTGGCGGGCGTACGCCAGGTTGGCCAAACTCGACATCTACGACTACTACTTGAGCGTTCCGCTGGTGGCCGCGATGGTGCTGGCGACCGGTGCGGGAGCCGGGGCGGGTGTCGGGGGCACGGTGGCGGTGCTGCTGCTGTTCCTCGGCGGCGAGGTCGCGATGAGCGCGGCCATGTGCACCTTCGACGACGTGACCGGGTACCGGGACGGCAGCGACGCGGTGAACTACGGTCCGGACGCGCCGGCCCGCCGATTGGCTCGAAAGCCTTTGGTGACAGGCACGTTGACGGAGCCGCAGGCGATCAGGTTCGGCTGGGCGTCGGTGGCGGCGTGCGTGCTGTGCTGGCTGGCGGCGGTCGCGCTGGCGCCGGCCCGGCCGGGCTGGGCGGTGGCCGGGGTGGTCGCGCTGGCGGTGTGCGGCTTCCAGTACTCGTGGTGGCTGCGGATCAGCTACAACGGCTTCCAGGAGTTCTTCCTGGCCGCTCTCGGCTGGCTGTTCGTGCTGCCGCTGTACGGGCTGCTGACCGGCCGCTTCGACGGCTTCGTCGCGGTGCAGGCGCTGGTGTTCGGCCTGGGTCCGCTGCTGTTCGGCGTGTACTCCAACACCAATGACATTCCGGGTGACCGGGCGGTGGGCCGCAAGACGGTCGCCGTACTGGCCTCGCCGCGCGGCAACTCCGCTTTCGTGGCCGGGTGTTCGGCGCTGGAGGCGGCGCTGCTGGTGGGTTCGGCGGTCGCCGGGATCGCGCCGTGGTGGTTCCCACTGGTGATGGCGCCCGTGATCGCGCTGCGGGGCCGGCAGTGGGTGCTGGGCTTCGTCCGGGGCGACATCCTGGTGGCCCGCCGGCTCGGCATCCACCTGCACCGGCTGTGCTGTGCGCTGCTGGTGGGCGTGGACCTGGCGGTCGCGGTGTTCGGCGGCGGACTGTGACGGGGCCGGGCCGGACCACCCGGCGCGGCGGCTCGTTCGCGTCCCTGGCGCGGCGGCTGCCGCTGGACCTGGGCCCGCTCTTCGACACGCTGGCCGAACAACGCCCCTCCGTGGAAGTCCAGTTGGGGCGGCCGCTGGATCTGGCGCCGGACGGCGGCACAGCCTGGGACACCGCCGCGCTGGCCGAGTTGGTGCGCGAGACCGCGGCCTGGCTGGCGGCGGCGGGGGCGCGTCCGGGGTCGTCGGTGGCGATCGTCAAGCGCAACCACTGGGACTACGTGCTGCTGGCGTGTGCGGCGGCGCGGCTCGGGGCGGTGCCGGCGCTGCTCTCCGACCGGGTCGCGCCGGACGGGTTGGCGGCGCTGCTGAACCGGTTGCGTCCGGACGTGCTGGTCACCCAGCGGGACGTCCTGGCGGGTGCCCGGGCGGCCGGGCACGACCTGGACCGGCTGGCTGTCCGGACGGTGTGCCTGGACGGGCCGGCGGAGGGTGCGTCGACGCCGGACGACCTGCGGGGCGGGGCGGTTCCGCCGGTGCACTCGCGCGGGGACGACGAGCCGCTGGCGATCATTCACACCTCGGGGACCACCGGGGTGCCCAAGCTGGTGGTGCACTCCACCCGGACGTTGATCCGGCGGCTGTCCGCGTTCGAGGCGCGGCCGTGGCCGGTGCTGTCGGTGCGGAGTGACGACACGGTGGCCAGTGCCATCTCCTTCGCGCACGGGCGTGCCCTGACCTGGACGGTCAGTGCGTTCTGGCGCGCGCCGCGGACCGTCGCCCTGCTGCCGGACTCCGACCTGTCGACGGCCGCCGCGCTGCTGCGCAGCCACCCTCCGACGGTACTGGAGGCGATGCCGTCCCACTACGTGCGGTGGCAGCAGTTGGCGGTCGGCGACGGGACGGGGGACGCGGCTGCGACGGCGGGGAATCCGTTCCGGGACGTGCGGCTGTTCATCTCGACCTTCGACGCGATGCATCCGCCGACGGTGCGGGCCTTCCTGAACGCGAGTCGGCGGCGGCGGCCGTTGTGGATGCAGGGGTGGGGGCAGAGCGAGACCGGCCCGTTGAGTTTCCGGTTCCTGACTCGGAAAACGCTTTCCGCACCCGTTGGTCGGCATCCGACCACACGTGATCTGGGGCGACCGGTGCCCGGGTGGGTGCGGGTGAAGGTGGCGGATCCGGAGCAGCCCGGGCGGTCGGTCCGGCGGGGTGAGACGGGGATGCTGTACGCCCGTACCGGGGCGCTCTGCCTCGGCTATCTCGGCGAGCCGGAACGGTGGGCGCAGAAGGTCGACGGCCCGTGGTTCAACACCGGTGACCTCGGGGTGCACACCCGGGACGGGCGGGTGTTCGTGCTGGACCGGGAGGTGGACATGGTTCCCGGGCTGAGCTGCGTCGAGATCGAGGACGTGCTGCACGAGCGCCTCCCGGACGTCGAGGAGGCCGTGCTGCTCTCGGTGGCGGACGGCTGCCCGCAGCCGGTGCTGGTCACCGCGGCCGGCGAGCTCGACCCGCAGCGCTGGCAGGACGCGGTGCGGGATCTGCCGCCGCTGGCCGAGCCGTTGCTCGTCCCCTGGGACGCGGTGCCGCGGACGGCCACCGGGAAGGTGCGGCGGCACGAGCTGCGCGAGCAGGTGTTGGCGGGGAGTTCGCCGATCGGTACGGGGCGGTGGACCTGAGCCGGCCTCGGGTCGGCACCCGGTAGGGGCCCGGGCCGGTGGCGCGGGCCCCGCAGGGGGTGGCGGGCGGAGTGGCGGGACGGATGGCGCACGGCGGACCGCGGGCGACTGTCGGCGGAGTGAGGAGTTGGGCGTGGACGAGCTCGATGTAGCGGTGGTGGGTGCGGGGATCGCGGGGTTGTCCGCGGCACACCGGCTGGCTGCCGCCGGACGCGAGGTGCGGGTCTTCGAGGGCGCGGACCGGGTGGGCGGACGGATGGCGTCCACCAGGGTTGACGGCTGGCTGCTCGACGAGGGCGCGGAGACCATCGCGGGCGCCGGGTACGAGGCGACCTGGGAGTTGATTCGCGCGGTCGGCATCCCGGAGGCGGAGGTGCCGGTGATCGAGCCGGGCTTCGCGCTGTGGCGGGGCGGCCGGGCGCACGCCCATCTGGGCCACCCGAAGGGGCTGTTGACGGGTGCCGGGCTGTCCTGGCGGGGCCGGGCGGCGTGGCTGCGGTTCGCGGTGGAGCTGTCCACGTCCTGGCGCGGCTTCGACCCGGACCGGCCGGAGACCGCGCCCAGCCGCGACCGGACGCTCAGCGAGTTCTGCTCGGGTTCGGCCGGGCGGCAGGAGCTGCTGGCGGCGATGCTGCAACCGCTTTCCAGTCACTGTTTCGGCTGGCGGCCGGAGAGTTCGGCGGTCGCGCCGATGGTGGCGACGCTGATGTCGGTCGGCGGGGCCGGTGCGCGCTGGATGACCTACCGGGACGGCATGGACACCCTGGCCCGACGGCTCGCGGAGCGCCTGCGGGTGGAGCTGGGCTCGCCGGTGGCGGCCGTCGAGGAGCGGCCCGGCGGCGCCGGTGTGCTGCTGCGGTTCGCCGACGGTGCGGAGGTGCTCGCCCGGCAGGTGGTGCTGGCGGTGCCGGCGCCGCTGGCGTTGGAGCTGCACGACGGGGTGGCGGAGGACGCGCGGCCGTACCTGGCGGCGAGTACGTACACGCCGATGCTCAAGGTCGCGTGCCTGCTGGACCGTCCGCTGCCGAGTCCGACCCGCTCCCCCAGTTACGCGGTGTCGGTGCCGGAGAGCGAGAGCCGGGTGTGCACCGGGCTGATCCTCGACCACTTGAAGGCGCAGGGCCGTGCTCCTGAGGGGCGGGGGCTGGCGAGTGTGTTCGCGTCGCCGTGGATCTCCCCCGAGCTGATGGACGAGTCCGACGAGCGGGTGGTGGAGACGGTCTGCACGGAGGCCGAGCGCTTCCTGCCGGGGCTGCGGGAGGCGACCGTCCGCACGTTGGTGCACCGGTTCCGGCTCGGGCTGCCGCAGGGTTCGCCGGCGGCGGTGCGGGAGCGTGCCGCGTTCCTGGCGCGGCCGGCGCGGGCCGTGGAGTACGCCGGGGACTGGGTGATGCTGCGGCCGAGCAGTGAAGGGGCGGTTCGTTCGGGCAGGTTGGCGGCTGAGCGGGTGCTCGCGTTCGGTGCGGAGCGGACCGGGGCGGTGGCGGTGCCGGGGCCTCGTGCTGCAGGGGTGGGTGGCTCGCTGGCGGGCGGCTCGGAGAGCGGTTCGGGGGGTGGCTGTCCGGTGGCGGGTGGCTCGGGGTCGGGGGCTTCGGGTGAGCGGGCCGGTGGCGCGGCCGGGGCGGTCTGATGGGCGGCGTGGTACGGGAGTTGGCGGGTGGGGGCGGGCGGGGCTCGTATCTGTTCGACAACGCCAGCGTGCATGCGGGTGGTCAACACCGGTGCCTGGCAGGGTGGTTGGACCGGATCAGCATCGGTGAGCTGAGTCGGGTCGGGGTGCGTCCCGGGAGCAGCTGTCTTGACGTCGGGGCCGGCGCGGGGAGCATCGCGGTCTGGTTGGCGGACCAAGTGGGGCCGGAGGGTGCGGTGTTGGCCACGGACCTGGTGCCGCTGCCGATGGCGGAGCGTCCCGGGTTGGCGGTGCGGCGGCACGACGTGGTGCGGGACGCGTTGCCCGAGGACGCGTTCGACCTGGTGCACGTGCGGCTGGTGCT
Source organism: Kitasatospora sp. NPDC004531 (assembly GCF_053602195.1). Classification (NCBI taxonomy): domain Bacteria; kingdom Bacillati; phylum Actinomycetota; class Actinomycetes; order Kitasatosporales; family Streptomycetaceae; genus Kitasatospora; species Kitasatospora sp. NPDC004531. The sequence goes on from NZ_JBSGDD010000005.1 coordinate 13,034, forward strand.
GTCCCATCTGCCGCAGCGGGACGCCGTGTTGGTGCGCCTGTTCGCGGCGTTGCGGCCGGGTGGCGTGCTGCACCTGCTGGAGTTCGATGCCGAGTACGCGCCGGTGCTGACCGTCCCCGACGAGCGCGCCCGTGATCTCTACGAGCGTTACCAGCAGGCCAAGTTGCGGGCCTTCCGGGCGCGCGGCTCGGACCAGGGCTGGGGGCGGAAGTGTGCCGCCGCGCTGGTGCGGGCCGGGTTCGTGGGAGTCGAGGCGTCGCCGTATCTCGACACGCTCGCACCCGGTACGCCGCAGCTGGAGATGCAGGTGCACAACACCTGGCACCTGCGTGACGCGCTGCTGCGCGAGGGCTTGACGGACGACGAACTCGCCGAGCTGCGGGCCATGTTCACCGATCCGGTGTTCCGGGCCTGCTCGAACGTGGTGTACGCGGTGCACGGTCGCAAGCCGTGAGGGTGCCCGTCCCCGCCGCTCGGCGGTGGACGGTTCGGTCGGGTCGGGTGTGACCGTAGTGGCCTCTCGGTGGGGCGGGGCGGGTGGGTGCGGCTGTCCTGGCCCATGACGGGTCTGGGAGATAGTGGGATGGCGATCGATCAACTGCTCGGCGACACAAGGGTGGAGGCTTCGGCGACTCAGGGTTCGCCACGGGTCGCTTCTCGCGTTGCGAGTGATCTGCTGCGGGCCGCTGGAGTCGAGGTGGCGGAGACGGCCGGCGGCGTGCTGGAGGTCGGCGGGGGTCTGCTCTGCCGGTTGACCTGGGCGGGGCCGGTGGCGCTTCCGTTGCGGAGCGAGGCGGGCGTGCAGGCGGCCTGCGGGGTGATGCACGTCCACGGGCGCAGGTACGGCGGTCCGCGGCTGCTGGGTGTGGACTTCGCGTCGGTCGCGGCCGGGGTTCTGGCGGCCGGTGGTGCTCTTGCGGCTTTGCGGGCACGGGAGTTGGGCGCGCCGTACCGGGAGGTGGAGGTCTCGGTGGCGCAGGCCGCACTGCTCGGGCTGTCGCAGTACCTGGCTGCGGCGACGGCGGAGGAACCGTGTGCGGAGCCGGTGGGGGTGGGCGGTCCGCCGTTCCGGTCGGCGGACGGGGTCTGGTTCGAGTTGGAGGCGTTGGCGCCTGACGGCTGGTTGAGGTTCTGGACCGAACTCGGCGTCGAGCGGCGGGTGGTGGGCCGCTCCTGGCTTCCGTTCCAGGCGCGGTACGGGACGGCGACATGTCCGCTGCCAGGTGAACTCTTCGTGGCGGCCGGTCAGTTGAGCTTTGGCGGGCTGGCTGCGCTGGCGGAGCGGTGCGGTGTGGGTGCGACGGCGGTGGAGGCTCGGCCGGCGGTGGTGGGCGGGGTGCCGTGGGAACTGCGGCAGCTGCGGGAGCTTCGGGGGCTGCGGGCGCTACGGGAGGGGGTGGCGGCGGGCGGGCGTGGCCCGTTGGGTGGTGTCACGGTCGTGGAGGTGGCGCGTCGCGTTCAAGGGCCCATGGCGGGGCGGGTGTTGAGCCTGTTGGGTGCGCGGGTGGTGCGGGTCGAGCCGCTCGGCGGGGATCCGTTGCGGGGCGTGCCGCCGATGACCGCGATCGACGGGGAGCCGGTGTCGGCGCGGTTCGCTGCGCTCAACCGTGGCAAGGAGGTGCTTCAAGCGGATCTTCGGTCGGGTGAAGGGCGGGCCGCTGTACGGGAGTTGGTGCGGGGAGCGGATGTACTGCTGCACTCGCTTGCGCCGGAGAAGGTGGCCGGGCTCGGTCTGGACGCGGAGACGCTGACCGCTGTCCGGCCCGGGCTGGTGTACGCGCAGGCGTCCGGGGGCGCGCCCGGAGTGAACACCGACTATCCGGTGCAGGCGCGCTCGGGCCTGGCCGGGGTGCTGGCCCCGCCCGGACTGCCGCCGCAACCGACGCTACTGACGGTGTGCGACGTGCTGGGTGGCCTGGTCTGCGCGACGGCGACCGTCGCCGGCCTGGCCGCGAGGGCCCGGACGGGGCGGGCGCAGCGGGTGGAGTCGTCCCTGCTGTCGGCGGCGCGGCTGCTGTGCGGGGCGCCAAGTGCGCCGGACGGTTCTGTTGATGGGGTCGAGGTGTGCACGGACCTGTCGGCGCTGGCGGGCGACGCGCGGTTCGGTTCGGCGCTGGACGGTTCGGCGCTGGACGGTTCGGGGTGTGTGGTGGTCCGTGCGCCGTGGGAGTTCCGGGCGTGAGCGGGTGGCGGTGGCGCGAGCGGCGCCCACGACCGCTGTGCGGACGCGCGGCCCGGTGGACACCCCGACGCCGGGGCTTGGTTGGGCGGGGGCGGCGGCGTTGTGCGTACGGGCGGGGGGTCTGCCGGTGCGGGCCTCCGGCGGAGGGGGCGACGGAGGAGCGGGGCGGGGGCCTGTGGATGGGGACTGCTTGGGCGGCTCGTTGTGCTCGTAGGGGGGCCGGGTGCTCTGGTGCGGGGTGCTGGGGGTTTTGGGCGCGGTGGGGGTTTGGGGTGGGACGGCGTCCGGGTGGGGGTGGCGGGGTGCCAGGGGCGCTGCCTGGGGTGGGGGGTGGTGACCACCTGGCGGGGCGACGGGTGTGCCGTGGGCGGACGGCGGTGGGTGGGCGAGGCCGCGTTGGGGTGGGGTCTGCCGACTCGGGCGGGCGGGGGGTCGGTGGGGCAGGTCGGTGCCTGCGCGGGGGCGCTCACCGGGCTGCGTTGGGAGGTGGCGTTCCTCCCGTTGGGATGGGCCCGCGTATCGATGGGCGGCCAGGCGCAGCGGGGGCACGGACGTCGAATGCCGCGGCGGGTGGCGTTGCCAGCAGCAGGGTTCGGCGGCGGGAGGTGTGCGGTGGGCGGACGGCCGCTGTGTCCGGCTCGGCGGCGGGTGGGCGGGGCCGCGTTGGGGCGGGGTCTCGGAGTTCGGGTAGGCGGCGGGTCGGTGGGGTGGGTCGATGTCCGTACAGGGGTGCTCACGGTGCTGCGCCGAGAGGTGGCCGACCAGGCGCAGGAGGGGCACGGGCTTCGTGTGCCAGTGCGGGCGGGCCTGCTGACAGCGGCATGGTTCGGCGGCGGGAGGCATGCGGTGGGCGGACGGGAGCGGTGTCCGCTTCGGCAACGGGTGGGCGAGGCCGTGTTGGGGTGGGGGCTGCCTGTTCGGGAGGGCTGCGGGTCGGTGGGGCAGGTCGGTGTCCGTACAGGGGGGCTCACGGTGCTGCGCCGAGAGGTGGCGTTACTCCCGTCGGGGCGGACCCGTGTAGAGGTGGTCGACCAGGCGTAGGAGGGGCACGGACGTCGAATGCCGCGGCGGGTGGCGTTGCTAGCAGCGGGGTTCGGCGGTGGGAGGTGTGCGGTGGGCGGACGGCCGCTGTGTCCGGCTCGGCGGCGGGCGGGCGAGGCCGCGTTGGGGCGGGGTCTCGGAGTTCGGGCAGGCGGCGGGTCGGTGGGGTGGGTCGGTGTCCGTACAGGGGTAGTCACGGGCTGGCGCCGAGAGGTGGCGTTCCTCCCGTCGGGGCGGACCCGCGTAGAGGTGGGCAGCCAGGCGCAGCGGGGCCATGGCCTTCCGGTGCGTGGGCAGGTAGCGGGACACGGAAGCGGCGGGTGTGCCGGGGACGGGCAACTGGGGCGGGGGGCGCGGTTCGCGGTGCTGCGCCTGCGTTCAGGGCGAACGGGCGACGGACCGGTGGGGTGGGTCGGCGCGGGGGCGATCAGGTGCCGACGGGTGTTTCGCCGATCGGGGCGGGCCTGTGTAGAAGTGGTCGGCCCAGCCCGGCGGGGGCACGGCTGTCGTGTGCCCGTGCGGGTGCTGCTGGCAGTGGCTCGGCTCGGCGGCAGGAGGTGTGCCGTGGGCGGACGGGAGCAGTGCCCGCTTCGGCGGCGGGCGGGCGAGGCCGCATTGGGGCGGGGTCTGCGTGTTCGGGTAGGCGGCCGGTCGGTGGGGCGGGTCGCTGTCCGCGCGGGGCTGCGCCGAGAGGTGGCGTTCCGATGGGCCTGCGTATTGGTGACCGACCAGGCGCAGGAGGGGAACGGGCCTGGTGTGCCAGTGCCGGTAGTGCTGCTGGCAGTGGCTCGGCTCGGCGGCAGGAGGTGTGCCGTGGGCGGACGGGAGCAGTGTCCGCTTCGGCGGCGGGTGGGCGAGGCCGCATTGGGGCGGGGTCTGCATGTTCGGGTAGGCGGCCGGTCGGTGGGGCAGGTCGGTGTCCGCGCGGGGCTGCGTCGAGAGGTGGCGTTCCTCCGGTCGGGGTGGACCCATGTGGGGATGGTCGGGCAGGGGCGCGGGCCGCGGGTGACGCTGCTGGCGGCGTGATCCGACGGCGGGAGGCGGGGCGTAGGTGGACGGCCGGGGACGGGAACGCGGTGCACGGCGGTGCGACCGCGTCGACGGCGAACGGGCGGCGGGCGCTGAGTAACGGCGTTTCTCCTGTCGGGGCGGACCCGCGTGGAGGTGATCGACCTGGCACGGCAGGGACGCGGGCTTCGCATGCCGGCGTGGGGGCTCCTGCTGACAGCGGCTGGGCTCGGCGACGGGTGGTATGCCGTGGGCGGGCGGCTGCGGCGGGCGGGCAGCGGTGGGGGCGTGTCGGGTGCGCGGGCCTGGGTGCGCGTTCGACCTGTGCGGCGGAGCGGTGTCACCGGGACGGTGGCGTGCGGCCGGAGCGGCTGGGCGCGACAGGGGCACGGGCTTCCGTTGGCTGGGCGGGTGGGGGCTGCGGGTGGCACGACGCCAGGGCAGCCGGTGATCGGCGGCGGACCGCGGGCCGGGCTCGGGCGGCGAGTCGGGAGTCCGGAGTTGCGACCGCGCCGGCCGCCGGTAGCCACCGACGAGCCCGCCGGTGCGGTGAGCGGGTCGGGGCGGTGGGACGGATTCGGCAGGACAGTGGCCTGCGGGCGGGAGGAGCCGGCCGATGTGGTCGGCGGGGCGCGGCAGAGGCTCGGGGGGCTGGCGCTCGACTGAACGGAGTCTCGGCACCAGGCTGTTCCTGGACGGGAGTTCGCGCTGCGTGCGGCCGACTCCCGCAGCCATGGATGTGCCGGAGTCGGGCGGCCGACGTTTGGAGGCGGAGGCCTTGGACGGCAGGCAGACGGGGGCGGGGTCGGGCCTGCGTCGAGTTCGGGCCGAGCGAGCGGTGGACCGGCACTGTGGGGTGGTGTCGGCAGGGGCACGGCGTGCGGCCGATTGGAGTGCGCCGGTGCACCGGCGCTCATGCCGGGGCGCGGCGGGCGTCGGGTGCCTGCGCGGGTGGGGGCTGCGGGCGGCGTGGGGTCTGGCCGGCGGGCGAATTCCGTGCAGGTACTCGGCAGCAAACTGGGCGGCGAGCTCGGGAAGCCGCGGCAGGGGATGTCGCTGCGGCGACGGATCCGGGCGCAGCGGGCCGCGTCTGCCTGGACGGTAGGCGGGCGGGCGGGGCAGGCCGGGCTCGGCCGCGTGGAGACTCACCAATGGGCGCTTTCTGGAGAGGAGTTGGCGATGCGCGTGCCGGGCGCCGATGGCCACGGATGTGCCGGGCTCAGGCCGTCGAGGCGAGGAAGGAGGGACGTGCGTCGGCAGACCGACGGGGGTTGGGCCGCGCCGGTGTCGAGTTCGGGGCCCTGGGCTCGCGGCGAGGTGACGTGGCGGGTAGGTGGTGGCAGGGCTGCGGCGTGCGGGGGGCTGGGGTGCTCCGGTGCGCAGGTGTTCATCCCGGTGGGGCAGGAGCACAGGCTTCGGGTGCCTGGACGGACGGGCGCTGCCGACGGCAGGACGCCAGGCCGACAGGCAGCATTCGGCGGCGGACCTTGCGCCGAGCCCGGACAACCGACACGGGAACCGGCAGGCAAGCAGCGGTCGGCAGACAGGAGCGGGTCTGCGGCAGGGCACTGGACTCGCGACGAGACGGCGTATCAAGCCGGTGCCGGCAGAGGCACGGCCCGCGGCTGGTTGGCATGCGCCGATGCGAAAGCGCTCACCCAGAGGTGCAGTGGGCTTCAGGTGCCCGGACGGACGGGCGCTGCCGACGGCAGGGGGCCAGGACGACAGGCGGTGTCTGGGCGGGTGTGCGGCGGCGGGCCGTGTGCCGAGTTCGGACAACCGGCGCCGGGACGGTCAGACATGAAGCGGCCGGCAGACAGGAGCGGGTCTGCATCGGGGCGCTGGACTCACGACGCGACGACGTAGCAAGCCGGTGCTGGCAGAGGCACGGCGCTTGGACATCGGCCGGGCCGGGAGCGAGTGCTCGACGAGGAGCGCTGTGTCGAACTCGGGCAGCCGATGCGCGGAAGTGTGCCGGAGTTGGCCTGAGCGGACAGCGGGTCGGCGTGGTGGGACGGTGCCGGTGGAGAGGGGGCGTGCGGCGTTGGTGGCCGGCTCGGTGCGAAGGGGGCGCGGGCTTCGGGCGGTTGGGCGGCCGGCGATTGTCGGGCAGGTGCTCGACGGCAGGACTTGCACCGAGGTCGGGCGATCGGGGCAGGGAGCGGCGAGTTCGGTGTCGCGACCGCACCGACTTCGGGCGCGAAGGGACGCGTCTTTGAGGGCAGTCGGCGGGTCGGCGCGGCGGGTCGGAATCGGCCGGTCGGGGCTGGTGGATGCGTTCGGAGGGGCGTGGCATGGGGTCTCGGTAACGGGCTCCGCTCGTGGCGGAGTTGGCGATGCGTACGGCAGGACCGGGCAGCCACGGATGTGCCGAGGCCGGGCAGGCGATGCGGCCGCCGGCGTGAGCCTTGCGCCTGCGCGGCGGGCGGCGAGACGGCCGGGGCAGCGCGGCCGTGGGTGGACGAGGTCGGCGCTGTGGCCGGTGTGACTGCTTCGTGCGGCAGTGCCGGACACCGGTTGGATGTTCGTCCCAGCATGTCGGGCGCACCGCGTGGCGCGACGAGGGCAGTGCTCACGATTCCTCCCCGCAGGGGCAGTTGGACGGACGCCGCGTGGCCGTGGAGTGAGGGGTGGTGGGGTTCGGGGGTTCGGGTGGGGTTTTCGGTGTTGGGTCGATCGGTGATGGGAGTGGTTGTTGTGGGCGGTGTGTGGGTTTCGGTGGCCGGGGTGGAGTTTCCGGATCGGGTGGGGCGGGGGTTGCGGGAGGAGTGGGTGGCTCGGGGGTGGTGTCCGGGGCGGGGGTTGTACGAGTTGTTCGTGGAGCGGGTGGGGGTTGATGGGGGGCGGGTGGCTGTGGTGGATGACGGGGGTGAGGTGACGTTTGGCGAACTGGCGGGCCGGGTGCGGGGGTTGGCGGCGGGGTTGGCCGCGCGGGGGGTGGGGCCGGGGTCGGTGGTGGCGACGAAGGTGCCGGCGGATTGGCGGTCGGTGGCGGTGGATCTGGCGGTGGCGGCATTGGGGGCGGTGGTGTTGCCGTGCGTGCCGGGGCACGGGCGGCGGGATCTGTTGGCGCTGCTCGGGACGTCGCGGGCGGATGCGGTGGTGACGGTGCCGGAGTGGAAGGGGCTGGTGGACGGGTTGCGGCCCGAACTGCCGTGGCTGCGCGAGGTGGTGGTGCTGGGGGCGGAGCCGTGGCCGGAGCGGGCGGGGTGGGAGCCGGCGGTGGTGGATGCGGAGGCGCCGGCCCGGATTCTGGTGTCGTCGGGGTCGGAGGCCGCGCCGAAGTTGATCGCGTATTCGCACAACGCGCTGGCGGGGGGTCGGGGGCGGTACGTGGAGCGGGTGTTGCGGACGGTGGACGGGGCGCCGCCGCGGGTGTTGTTGCTGGTGCATCCGGCGACGGCGTACGGGTCGTTGGCGGTGGTGTCGTTGGTGCGGTGCGGGGCGACGGTGGTGCTGCGGGAGCGGTTCGAGGCGGTCGACGCGCTGGTGGCGGTGGGGCGGTGGCGGCCGACGCATCTGGCGGCGGTGCCGACGATGCTGCGGAGGTTGGCCGATCAACTGCCGGTGGAAGGTGAGGACTTGTCGTCCCTTCAGGTGGTGGTGTCGAGTTCGGCGATGCTGTCCGGGGCGGTGCTGGGGGCGGCGTTGCGGCGGTTCGGACGTCCGGTGGTGAATGTGTACGGCGCCAGCGACGGGATGAACTGCCATACCCGGTGGGAGAGTTCGGACGTCGATGTGCTGCGGGTGGGGCGGCCGGATCCGGCGGTGGCGGAGTTCCGGGTGTGCGGGGAGGACGGGCGTCCGGTGCCGGCGGGGGCGGCGGGCGAGTTGCAGGCGCGAGGGCCGATGAGTCCGCTGTGTCACGTCGGGGAACCGGAGTTGGATGCCCGGCTGCGGGTGGACGGGGGGTGGGTGCGGTCCGGCGATCGGGGGGTGCTGGAGGCGGACGGGTCGCTGCGGGTGGTGGCGCGGATCAAGCAGATGGTGAACCGGGGCGGGGTGTCGATCGGCCTGTCGGAGGTGGAGCGCCTGCTGGAGGGCCACCCGGGGCTGGTGGAGGCGGTGTGTGTGCCGGTGCCGGATCCGGATCTCGGGGAGCGGATGTGCGTCTGCGCGGTGCCGCGCGAGCCAGCAGGCGGGCTGGCGCTCGTCGAACTCACGGACTATCTGGGTCAGTTGTGCGGCCTGGAGAAGTACAAGTGGCCGGAGCGGCTGGTTCTGCTGGACCGGTTGCCGCTGGGCGCGTCGGGGAAGCCGGACCGGCTGGCGCTCACGGAGTTGGCCGCTGCGGCAACAGGCGCGCCGCAGGCGACAGTTGGGGTGGGTTGACGCCGCACGCGCACACCTGGGGCCCACCGCAGGTCTCGCGGTGGGCCCCGGGGGCGGGCAGCGGGTTCAGGCTGCGGGCACGGGTGCGGCGGCGAAGGACCGTACGGCGCTGGTGATGTGCTCGACCTGGGCGTCCGTCAGGTGGGGGTAGATCGGGATGGACAGGCATTGGCGGGCGGCGAGTTCGGCGTTCGGCCAGTGGCCTCCGGCGGGGGCGGCGGAGGCGAACGCGGGCTGGTGGGGCAGCGGGCGCGGGTAGTAGACGTGGCTGTCGACGCCGTGGGCGGCGAGGTGGTGCTTGAGCTGGTCGCGGTGTTCGGCGAGCAGTGAATAGACGTAGTAGCAGCGGCCGTTGGTGCCGGGCGGCGGCGGGGTGATGCCGTGCGGGGCGAGCGGGGTGAACTGTTCGGTGTAGTGGGCGGCGATCTCGGCGCGGCGGGCCAGGCGGCGGGCCAGGCCGGGGTGGCGGCGCAGCTGGAACGCGGCGAGGACTTCGTCGAAGCGGCTGTTCATGCCGATCAGGTGGTGCCGGAAGCGGTGCACGCCGTCCTGGCCGTGGTTGCGCAACATGCGTACCGTGCGGGCGAGTTCGGGATCATCGGTGACCACGACGCCGCCTTCGCCGGGGCCGCCGAAGGACTTCACCTGGACGAACGAGAACAGCCCGGCGTCGCCCCAGCTGCCGGCGGGCCGGCCGTCCAGGACGGCGCCCTGGGCGACGGCGGAGTCCTCGATCAGGCGGAGGCCGTGGCGGTCGGCGAGGGTGCGGAAGCGCGGCATGTCGGCCATCACGGAGAACATGTGGGCGGGCATCAGCGCCTTGGTGCGGGCGGTGATCAGGGCCTCGGCGGCGTCGGGGTCGATGACCAGGGTGCGCGGGTCGATGTCGGCGAACACCGGGGTGGCGCCGACGCCGAGGACGGTGTTGGCGAGCGGGGCGCAGCCGAACGCGGGGACGATCACCTCGTCGCCGGCGGTGATGCCCGTGGCACGCAGGATCAGGGTGAGCGCGGTGGTGCCGCTGCCGCAGGCGACGACGTCGGTGACGCCGAGCTCGGTGCGCAGCAACTCCTCGAAGCGGGCGGTCCGTTCGCCCAGGATGAAGCGCTGGGCGGGGTCGGTGGCGACCTCGTGGACGACGTCGAGCAGCAGGTCCCGGTCGTCCTCGAAGAGGTCGGGTGGGAAGAACGGGATCGGCGGGGGTGTGGCGGTGGTCATCGGTGCGTCACCGGTGCTTTCCGTGCTGGAAGCCGCGGACCAGGTCGGCGACCAGGTCCAGGTCGTGGTCGGCGAGGTCGGGGTAGAGCGGCAGCGCGAGGGCGCGCTCGCAGGCGGCCTCGGCGTGCGGGAACTCGCCGCGCCGGTGGCCGAGTTCGGCGAAGCAGGGCTGCAGGTGCAGGGGCGTCGGGTAGTAGGTCTCGGTCTGGACGCCGTGCCGGGCGAGGTGGGCGGCGAGTTCGTCGCGGTGGTCGGACTCGATCAGGTAGACGTACCAGACGGGGTTGGTGGCGGCCTTGCGCGGGACGACGGTGGGCAGGGTCAGGCCGGGGGTGCCGGTCAGGCGTTCGGTGTAGCGGGCGGCGAGGTCGGCCCGGCGGGCGATGTCCTGGTCGGCGCGGCCGAGTTTGGCGAGCAGGACGGCGGCCTGGATGTCGTCCATCTTGCTGTTGGTGCCGAGGAGTTCGGTGGGGCGGTTGATGGTGGGGAAGTCGTCGACGGTGGCGCCGGTGCGGCCGTGGTGGCGCATCGCGGCGACGGCGTCGGCGACGGCGGGGTCGTCGGTGAGGACGGCGCCGGCGTCGCCGATCGCACCGAGGGTCTTGGTGGGGAAGAACGACAGCACGCCGCCGGCGCCGTTCAGTCCGGCGTGGACACCGTCCCAGCGCATGCCGAAGGCCTCGGCGCTGTCCTCGACCACGGTCAGCCGGTGGCGGTCGGCGAACTCCAGCAGGGCGCCCAGGTCGGCCAGTTGGTGGAACAGGTGGACCGGCATGATCATGCGGGTGCGCTCGGTGCGGACGGCTTCCGCACTGGCCGGGTCGATGCTGTAGCTGTGCGGGTCGATGTCGGCGAAGACCGGGCGGCCGCCGGCCAGCACCACGGCGGTGGCGGAGGCGACGAAGGTGTAGGTCGGGACGATCACCTCGTCGCCGGGTCGCAGGCCGGCCGCCCGCAGCAGCAGGACCAGCGCGTCGGTGCCGCTGTTGACGCCGACGACGTGGCGGGCGCCCGTCCAGGCGGCGAGGGCGGTCTCGAGTTCGGCGACCTTGGGGCCGTGCGAGTACTTTCCCCGGTCCATCAGTTCGTCGAGGTGGCGGCGGGTGGTGGGCCAGAGGGATTCGAAGGACTTGGTCTGGTGGAAGAAGGAGACGCCGGAGGAGGCACCCATGGAACTCTCATCGGTTTGTGGGCGGTGGCGGACAGGTGGGGCGGGGGTCGGAACGGGTCGGGGCGCGAAACGGGGTCGGGCGGCAGTAGGGGGTCGGGGGACGACAGGGGTGCGGCGCGGCGGAGAAGTGGCGCGGGCGGGGAATTCCGGGCACGGCGAAACCAACGGGAAAGCGCTTTCCGAACCGCGTGATCGACTGCGCCGCACGCGACGGAACCCGCAGTCGGAAAGCGCTTTCCCCCCCGCCTCGGAACCGGTGGGCAAATACCGCCCGAGCGTCGACCCGGAAGCCGAAACGCACCCCGCTGAATCTATGCGGCCACCCTCGCCGTCCACCCCGGTCAAGCGGGGACTTCACTCGTTGGAGGGGCTTGCCAGGTAGGCGAGTTGACGTAATCGGCGGCCCTCGCGGAAGTGCTGGTTGAATACCCGGCGACGCGATCCCGCGACTCGGACGGAAGGACGGCTCGCCATGCCCAACGGACTCGGGACCTTACTCGTCGGAATGGGACGGGCGGGCAGCGGACTCCATCTGCCGGTGCTGCGCCGATTGCGCACCGCTCCCGACTCCGCGCACCTGTTCGCCCCCGCACAGATACTCGCGGTGGACCCGCACCGCCGCCCGGAGGCGGCGGCCGATCTGCGGCCCGTCAGCCTCGCGGACGCACCCCGGCTGGCCGACCCCGCCGACACCGTCGTCCACCTCTGCACCCCGCCGACCGAGCGGGTCGCCGCGCTGGACACCCTGGGCCGGCTCGGCTACCGGCGCATCCTGCTGGAGAAGCCGTTCGCCGCGGACGCGGCGGGGCTGGACGAGCTGCTCGCCCTGCGCGAGCGGCACGGGCTCGACCTGGTGGTGGTCGCCCAGTGGCTCGGCAGCCGGCTGACCGACCGGCTGCGCGCCGCGCTGGCGAGCGGCGGGTACGGTCCGCTGCGGACGATCCACGTGGTGCAGCGCAAGCCGCGGTTCTCCCGCTCGCTGGCCGGCGACGGCCACCCCACCGCGTTCGACGTCGAACTGCCGCACTCGCTCGGCCTCTGCCTCTCGCTGGCCGGTCCGGGCCGGGTCACCGGCGCGGGCGGCACCGACATGGTGGTCGGCGGGCGGGTCCTCCCCCGGCTCGGCACCGCCTGGCTCAACCTCCAGCACGACAGCGGCGCCTGGACCAGGATCCGCTCCGACCTCACCTCCCCCGTCCGGGAGCGCCGGGTCACCCTGGAGCTCGCCCACGGCACCCTGATCGGCCACTTCCCCGGCAGCGAGGCCGACGCCTACGCCCGGCTCACCGTCATCGACCACGACGGCGAGCGCACCGAGCTGCTCCACGACGACTCGCTGAGCACCTTCCTGCACCGCGTCTACGCCTACTTCGCGGCGGGCGGCGCGGCCGGCGGCGCCCGCCACCCGCACCCCGACCTGGCGGTCAACTCCCAGGTGGTGCGGCTGCTCGACCAGGCCAAGACGATCGCCGCGCAGGCCCGCGAGGCCCAGCTCCGTGAGGCCCGGGCCCATGAAGCCCAGGCCCAGGACGCGCAGCGCCGTGCGGCGGCCGCCCGATGACTGCCGCCGCGCCGCACGCCGCCGCACCGCACGCCGCCGACCCCGCCGCCGGTGCGCCGCTCCCCCACCCGCCCGCCGCCCCGACGATCGGCTTCGGCGGCATCGGCGACGAGGCCGCCCCGGACCTGCCGGGACAGCTCGCCGCGCTGGGCGAACTCGGCTGGTGCGAGCTGGAGTTGAGAACCGTCGACGGCAGCTGGATCGCCGACCTGCCGCTCGACCGGGTGGCCCGGATCGCCGAGACGCTCGCCGCCCGGGGCGTCCGGGTGACCGGCCTGGCCTCCCGGATCGGCAACTGGGCCGGCCGGATCACCGACGGCTTCGACCGCGACCTCGCCGAGCTGCACGCCCTCGCCGCCCGCGCCGCACTGCTCGGCGCCGCCCGGATCCGGGTCATGTCCTACCCCAACGCCGGCCTGGCGGAGCCGGATTGGCGCGCCCGGGTGCTGGAACGCCTGGCCCGTCTCGCGGAGCTGGCCGGCCGGCACGGCCTGACCCTGCTGCACGAGAACTGCAGCGGCTGGGCCGGCGCCTCGGCCGAGCGCCAGCTCGACCTGGTCGCCACGGTCGACAGCCCGGCGCTGCGCCTGCTGTTCGACGCCGGCAACGGGGTCGCGCACGGCTACGACGCCTTCCTGATGCTCCGTCAGATTGCCGACCACGTCGAGCACGTGCACATCAAGGACGCGGTGGGCGGCGGCGACAGCACCGAGTACGTGCTGCCGGGCGAGGGGGCCGCGCGGCTCGCGGAGAGCCTGAGGTTCCTGGTGGACCGGGGCTGGAGCGGCAGCTGGTCGCTGGAGCCCCACCTCGCCACCCGCCCGCACCTGGGGCTGGCGGCGGACGGCACCGCCGCGAGCGGGTTCGTCGCCGCCGGACGGGCGTTGAGCACGCTGGTGGAGCGCGAGGTCCTGCCGTCGGCGGCCGGCTGGCGTGCGGTGCCGGGCGGTCTGGCGCATCCGGGCGGCGGTGCCGCGTGAGCGGCGACACCGCAGCTGCCCGGAGCCTGCCGGAGGCCCGACTCCTGGACGCCGAAAGCGAGTTGCTGCTTGACCTGCTGCGCCTGCCGACCGCCGGCCCGCTGGAGACCGGTCCGGGCGCGCCGCCCCCGCAGCTGCCCGAGGCGCTCACGGTGTACGCGGGGGCGGCGAAGGCGGTCGGCCTGGCCGAGGTGTACCGCGGGGCGCCCGGGGCGTCGGAACTCGACCGCCCGGACGTGCCGTTGACCGTGCGCCAACGGGCCTGCGAGGAAGGGTTCCTGGCGTCCCAGCCGAGCCTGGTGCTGCGGCTCGGACCGGAGCTGCCCCGGGAGGCCACGGTGATGTTCAACGTGCACCTGGACACGGTGGCGGGCCTGGAGCCGGTCGGGTTCGACGGGCGGCGCTTCACGGGGCGGGGCGCGATCGACGCGAAGGGCCCGGCGGTGGCCCTGCTGGCGGGGATCCGGGCGGCGGTCGCGGCGGAGCCCGCCGTGGGCGGCTCGGTCGGGGTGCTGGTGCAGGCCGTGTCGGGCGAGGAGGGCGGCGCGCTGGGCGTGTTCGGCACCCGCCCGCTGGTGGAGGCCGGGTACGTGGGGGCGCTCAACGTGTTCTGCGAGCCGACCGGCCTGCGGTACCTGCCCCGCGCCACGGCGGCCGCGACCGCCAGGCTGCGGGTCCGCGGCGAGGACGCCATCGACGACTGCCCGGGCGAGGGCCACAACGCGACCGTCCTGCTCGGCTTTCTCGCCCAGTACCTGGCACGGGAGTTGGGCGGCTCGCCGGCACCGCGTGATCCGGTGTGCGTGGCGGGCCTGAGCACCGGGCCGCTGCACAACCGGGTGTACGGCAGCGGCGAGCTGCTGCTCAACCTCCCCTACCGGGACGCCCGTTCGGGCCGTCGCGCGGAGCAGGCCGTGCGGGCCGCGGTCGATGCCGGACTGGCCGCGTTCCGGCGGGAGTTCGCGGGCCTGCCGGATTTCGCCCGGACGGCCGGGGACTGCGCGCGGATCACCCGCCTCGACTGGCTCAAGCGCGGTCTGCCCGTCCTGGACAACCGGCATCCCGCGTTCGAGGAGCTGCTCGCGCGACAGGCGGGCATCCCCCGATTCCCGGACCACGAACCGGCGTTCACCTGCGACGCGATCTGGACGGCGGGCCTGCCGGACGCGTTCACCGTGGTGCTCGGGCCGGGCGACCTGGGCGCCAACCGGGCGCACGCGGTGGGCGAGTTCGCCGAGCTCGCCCAACTCGACGGCTTCGCCTCGGCGGTGGCGCGCCTGCTGGTGGCGTTCGCGCGCCGCGAGGCCCACCGAGAGACCCGCTGAGCCGTCGGCCCGCGGCGTCAACTCCGGCTTTTCATCCACTACTTGCACACCAGGAGGCTGTTGCCCATGACCACGCTGGCGTCCTCGCCGAGTATCGCTGCCCGCACCGTCCGCGTCCCGTACGCGGAGCTGCTGCGGTTCGCCACCGAGGTGTTCGTCGCGCACCGACTGCCGCCCGACCGGGCCGCGTCGGCGGCGGAGGCGTTGTGCTACGGGGACGCGGCGGGGATGGACTCGCACGGGCTGGTGAACCTCGCCCGGCTGTACCTGCCGCTGCTGGCGGAGGGCCGGGCCGATCCGCTGGCCGAGCCGGCGGTGCTGGCCGACCGGGGGGCGGCGGTGCTGGTCGACGCGGGCAACGCGCTCGGGCTCTGGCAGGCGGGCGCGGCCATGGAGTTGGCGGCACAGCGGGCGGAGCGCTTCGGCATCGGGCTGGTGTCGGTGCGGCGGGCGACGCACTTCGGGTGCGCCGGGCACCACGCGGCACGGGTGACCGGGCGCGGCATGGTCGGCCTGCTGGCGTCGAACTGCGGGCGGCAGCGGATCGCCCGTCCGCCGGGCGGCGCGGTCGCGCTGCTCGGCACCAATCCGTGGAGTGTCGCCGCGCCCGCGGGCGCTGAACTGCCGCCGTACGTCCTCGACATGAGTACGACGGCGGTGCCGACGGGGCGGGTGCGGGCGGCGGCGCGGGCGGGGCGGGCGATCCCGGAGGGCTGGCTGGCCGACGAGGACGGGCGGCCGGTGACGGACCCGGCGGCGTTCGACCGGGGCGAGGCGCATCTGCTCTGGCTGGGCTCCGGCTCGGGCGCCGAGTTCAAGGGGTTCGGGCTGGGGCTGATGGTGGAGGTGCTGGCGGCGCTGCTGCCGGGCGCGGGCCTCGGCCCGGAGCCGGCGGCGCTGGACGGCGACGGCGGCCCGACCGGCCGGGACGACGACATCGGCCTGTTCGCGCTGGCGATCGCCCCGGCGGCGCTCCGCGACCCCGGCCAAGTCGCCTCCGACGCAAGCACGTTGTTCTCCACGGTACTGGCCTGCCCGCCCGCCGCCGGGACGACCGGGCCGGTCGCCTACCCGGGCTGGCACGAGGCCCGGCGGACCGCCGAGGCGCACCGCGACGGCGTGCCGCTGGCGGCCCCGCTGCTGGTCGAACTCGCCGCTGTGGCCGCCAGGTTCGGCATCCGCCCGGTGGAGGTGGGGGCGTGAGCGGCCTGCGGGTGGGAGTGGTCGGTCTCGGGGTGATCTCGCGGTTCTACTTGGCCGCGCTGGAGCAGGTCCCGGGCGTGCGGCTGGCGGCGGTCTGCGACCGGAACGCCGAGCTGCTGGGCGGGTTCGGGGGCCGGGTGGGCGCCTTCACGGACCACCGGGCGATGCTGGCGGCGGGCGGGCTGAACGCCGTGGTGGTGACCGTCCCGAACGACCTGCACCTGCCGGTCTGCCGGGACGCGCTGCGGGCGGGCCTGCCGGTGTGCGTGGAGAAGCCGTTGGCGCTGCGGGCGTCGGAGGGCGCGGAGTTGGCGGCGCTGGCCGCGCAGCGGCGGGTGCCGCTGTTCACGGCGTTCCACCGGCGGTACAACGCGGCGGTGCGGGAGCTGCGCCGCGCGCTGGAGGGGGCGGCGCCGGTGCGGTCGGTGACGGCCCGGTACTTCGAGCGGATCGAGGAGCATGTCGGCCGGGACCGCTGGTACTTGGACCCGGAGCGCTGCGGCGGCGGGTGCGTCGCCGACAACGGCCCGAACGCGTACGACCTGCTGCGGCTGCTGGCCGGGCCGATGGCCGTGGACGCGGCGGAGGTGGTGCGCGACGCGAGCGGGGTGGACCGGTACGCGGTGCTGCAGCTGTCGGGGGCGGGCGGGGTGCGCGGCCGGATCGAGCTGGACTGGTCGTACCCAGGTGAACTGAAGGACGTGGCAGTGGAGTTGGCGGACGGGACGGTGCTGCGGGCGGACCTGCTGGCCGGGCACGACGGGTTCAAGCAGTCACTGTGGCACGAGTACGTCGGCATCGTCACCGAGTTCGCCGCCCTGCTGGCGGGCGGCGAGCCGGCCGGCGACCCGGGCGGCGGGTCGGCCGGCGGCCGGGGCCCGGACGGGGTGGACGCGCTGCACGTGGTCGAGGCGGCGTACCGGGCTGAGCGGGCGGGGGTGCGCGGATGATCCGGCAGCGTGACGGCAGGGCCCAACTGCCGTGCCCGGTACGGGAGAACGGGCCGAAGCGGACGGTCACCGGCACGCTGGTGAAGGTGCTGCTGCACAGCCGGACGGATCGCGGGATGAGCCTGGAGCCGTTCGCCAGCCGGTGCGTGCGGGCCGGCGAGGTGCACGAGCTGGTGACCACCGACCAGCGGGACACGGCGGCGGGTGCCCGGATCGACCGGGTGGGGTTCCTCGGCTTCGCGGAGATCGCGGCGGCCGGGGTGCTGGACCGGGGCGACGAGGTGTACGTCGGCGAGCACCGGGTGGGGACGGTGCTGGGCTTCGACGCCTGCCACTTCCCCAACCACTACAACGTGCTGATCGCGGCCGATCATCTGCTGACCGGCGAGAAGCTGGACCTGCGACCGGAGTTGCCGGTGCGGTTCGTCCCGGCGGACGCGGGGCCCTGAGCGGCTGCGGGACGCTGAGCGGCTGCGGGGCCCTGACGGCGGGGCCCTGCACCGCTGCGAGCCCTGACGGGCGCGGCGCTGGGCGGCGGCGGGGCCCTGTGTGGTCTGCGGGGCCCGAGCAGCGGCCGCCGGGGCCCGACCGCACGACGAGGGCCCGGAACGAGGGGCGCCTGTCCCCGTTCCGGGCCCGAACACGTCAGGCCGTCAGCGCGGCCTCGCGGCAGGGCTCAGCGGCCCAGCAGCGGAACGTCGATGTCGCCCAGGTGGTAGGCGCGGACGGCGCTGACCAGCTCGTCGACGGACAGCTGGCCGTCGCCGTTGGTGTCGATCTGGGCGAAGGCCTCCAGGGGCTGCACGTCCTGGACGCCGATGGCGTCCAGCCAGGTCTTGAACTCGGCCGGGTTGACCTGGCCGTCGCCGTCCACGTCGACCAGCTCGACCATGGCCTGGATGGTCGGCTTGACGACGCGGGCGAAGCCGGCGCCGCCGTTCTCCAGGATGTGCTCCTCGGCGATGTGGTTGAACTGCTCGGGGGTGAGCGCGCCGGCCTGCTCGTCGATGCCGGCCTTGTCGGCGAAGAAGCTCCACATGCCGAGGTAGGCCTCGGTCAGCTGGCGGCCCGCCGGGGAGGCCGGGACCTCGCCGAAGGCCTGCAGGATGCGCTGGGCCTCGGCGTCCCAGTCGGCCCGGTCGATCTGGCCGTCGCCGTTCACGTCCCAGAGGTCGAAGCGCTTCTGGGCACGGTCGAGCTGCACGGAAGTGGTCATCTCGGGTTTCTCCAGGTGAGTCTGGTGCGGGCGGCGGCGGCCGGTCCGGGGACAGGCCGACGAGATGCCGCCCGCCGGGGTTCGCAGATTCGAAGAGTGGCCATCACACAATCGGTGCGGTCAGCCACGGAACGTCACACTACCGGCGTGACGCACTCCGGTTCGCCGGGGCGCGGCCAACCGGGTGACATACTGCGCGAATTGACTGATCGTCAGGCCGTCGCCCGTTGAACTCCAAGGCCTCAGCCACGATTTGGGGACACGGTCAACGGTTTCTCGGTCCGTCTCCCGAGTGGGTGATCGCGGCCCGGTCCGTCCGCCACGGGCCCTCCCCGGGCCCGTAGCCTCGGGGCCGTGACCGACACTTCCGCCACCGACACTTCCGCCATCGAGGCCTCCGCGACCGCGACCCCCGGTTCCGAGGCTCTCCCCCCGCTTCCGCTGGTCGACCTCGCCCCGCAGGCGTTCGCCGCCGTGCACGCCCTGCACGCCGCCGTCGAGCAGGAGGCGGCGGCCGCCGGACTGGAGCCGCTGCTGCTGGAACTGGTGCGGCTGCGCTGCTCCCAGCTGAACGGCTGCACGTACTGCGTGGACCTGCACACGGCGGCCGCCCGGAAGGCCGGCGAGTCCGAGGAGCGGCTGGAGCGGCTGGCGGCCTGGCGGGAGTCCGACGGGCTGTTCACGCCCCGCGAGCACGCCGCGCTTGCCCTGGCCGAGGCCGTCACCCGCCTCCCCGACCACGCGGAGCGCACCCGGGCCCGGCGCGCGGCCCGCACCGTGCTGTCCGACCCGGAAGCGGCGTTTGTCGCCTGGGCCGCCACGGTGGTGAACGCGTACAACCGGATCGCGGTCACCTCCCGCCCGGTGCCGGCGACGGCCGGGGCCTGATCGCCGCGGCGACGGAGCGGTACCCGGACCACGGGGACGTCGTGCCCGGCGGGCCGAAGGAGATCGGCGACGGCCGCGCCTACCGTTTCAACGGTGACTGGTCGAGGACGCCCCGAGGGTGAGCCCGCGCGCCCGGCGGGTTCGCCGGGCGGCGGCCGGTGCGGCAGGCTGGAGGGATGGTGACGGCATTCGACGGCGCGGGGGCGTCCGGCTTCGTGGCGGCGTTGGCGGCCGGGCCGGTGGTTCTCGACGGCGGCCTCTCGGCTCAACTCGCCGTGCAGGGCTGTGACTTGTCGGACGCGCTGTGGTCGGCGCGGCTGCTGCTGGACGATCCCGGGCAGCTGGTCGCCGCGCACCGCGCGTTCTTCGCGGCCGGGGCGCGGGTGGCCACCACGGCGAGCTACCAGGCGAGCCGGGCGGGTTTCGCGGGGCGCGGCGTGGGAGCGGCCACGGCGGACCGGCTGCTGGCGCTGAGCGTGGAGTTGGCGCGGCAGGCCGCCGAGGAGGCGTCGGCGGAGCTGGGCGACGGTCGGGCGCGCTGGGTGGCGGCCTCGGTGGGCCCGTACGGGGCGGTGCTGGCCGACGGCTCCGAGTACCGCGGCCACTACGGCCTGTCCGCCGCCGAGTTGGCCGCGTTCCACCGTCCGCGGCTGGAGACGCTGGCGGCGGCCGGTCCGGACGTGCTGGCGGTGGAGACGGTGCCGGATCTGCTGGAGGTGTCCGTCCTCGCCGACTGCGTACGGGAGTTGGGCCTCCCGGCCTGGTTCTCGCTGGGCGCGGCGGACGGCCTGACCCGGGGCGGGGAGCCGCTGTCGGAGGCGTTCGCGGTGCTGGCGGACGTGCCGGAGGTGGTGGCGGTGGGCGTCAACTGCTGTGCGCCGTCGGAGGTTTCGTCGGCGGTGTCGCTGGCGGTGGCGCGGACGGGCCGCCCGGCGGTCGCCTACCCGAACAGCGGCGAGGACTGGGACGCGACGGCCCGCGACTGGATCGGCCCGGCCGCGTTCGACCCCGCCGATGCGCCGGACTGGATCGCGGCGGGCGCCCGGTTGATCGGCGGCTGCTGCCGGGTGGACGCCGACCGCATCGCGGAGCTGGCGGCGGCGGTCGCGGGGTGCGCCGCCGACTGACCGGCGGGGTGTGGTGCGGCTCACGTGGAACCCGGGTGCCCGCGGGTGGCGGAGACAGGTATGGATCCAGGATTTCGGGCCCGAATACGGGCGGGGGACGAGGGCGCCTTCGGGGTGCTGTTCCGGGAGCACGGCAGGGCGGTGTACAACCACTGTTTCCGGTTGACCGGGGACTGGTCGGGGGCGGAGGACTGCGCCTCGCTGGTGTTCCTGGAGGCGTGGCGGCTGCGCGGGAAGGCCGAGCCGACCGGCGGGAGCCTGCTGCCGTGGCTGCTGGGGATCGCGACGTTCGTGGTGCACCGCCGTCGCCGGGTAGCGCGGCGGCACCGCGCGCTGATGGAGCGGATGCCCGAGCCGGGGCTGCTGCCCGACTTCGCGGACGAGCTGGTCGGACGGCTGGAGGACCAGGAGCGCATCGCGGCGGTGCGGGAGGTGCTCGACCGGCTCTCCCGTTCCGACCGGGAGGTGCTGGCGCTGTGCGTGTGGGCGGGGCTGGACTACGCGGCGGCCGCGCACGCGCTGGGGGTGCCGGTGGGCACCGTCCGTTCGCGGCTGTCGCGGGCCCGCCGCCGGTTGGACCGGCTCGCGCAGAAAAATCTCGACCTGAGGGTGGAACCGCCGGCCGCAGGACGGCAGCTGACAGATGACCGCACCGATGCGGTCGGGCCGAAGAAGGGGAACGCGTGATGACCGGGTACCAGGACGACGACCTGCGGACGCTGCGTCGGCTGCTGCCGGTGCCCGCCGACCGCGACTTTCCCGCCGGCCGCGAGCACCAGCGTGAGGACCATCTGATGAACAGCTTGCTGAACCTGTCCCGCCGCGACGAGGAGCGGCGGGAGGCGGGCGCGAAGCGCCGGCGTCTCGGCGTGCGGATCGCGCTGCCGGCCGGCGTGGTCGCCGCCGCGGCCGGTGTCGTGCTGGCCGCGCTGCCGGCCCAGTCGGCGGCCGCGTACACCCTGCAGAGCGCCGGCGACGGCACGGTGAAGCTCACCGTCGTCAACCCGGCGGGGAAGATCGACCTCGCCAAGGTGCAGCGCGAGCTCGACCGGCTCGGCGTCCGGGCCCGCGTCTACGCCGGCGATCCCGACTGCCAGGCCCCGGCGCCGCTGCCGTCCACCCCGGCCAGTCCCGCGCCCGGGGGCGCGCCGTCTCCCGAGGCGAGCCAGGCGCCGAGCCTGGAGCCGAGCCTGGAGCCGAACTCCTCGTCCCAGCCCGACGGCCTGAGCTGGACCCTCGGCCGGGAGCACGGCAAGCTCGTGCTGATCCTCAACCCGGCCCGGATCCCGGCGGACAAGCTGGTGCAGATCGTCTTCCCGCTGGCGAAGACCGACGCGTCCCACGGCGCCGCCGTCATCATGGGCGGCCTGGTCGACCCCCCGGGCCCGGACTGCGCCCCCGCGCTGCCGGCCGGCTCCGTGGCGATCCACGACCCGCAGCAGCAGTAGCCGTGACGCGGCCGGGGGCGGCAGCCCGTCGCCCCCGGCCGCACCACCGCATGCCGTTCCGGCCCGGGGCGGGGAGGATGGGGCAGGCAGTGGACGGAGAGGGGTCGTGGTGCGGACGGTCGGGCTGGTGAACGGTCTCGGGGCGCGCTGGGGACGGGAGTTGGCGTTCGAGCGCGGGCAGGTCTGGACGGCGGTGGGGGTGTGGCCGCTGCTGGCGATGCTGGCGGCGGGGGCGGACGGTCCGGTGCGGGCCGAGTTGGAGCGGGCGCTGGAGACCCCGGCCGAGCAGGCCCCGGCGGCGGCCCGGGAGTTGCTGGACCTGCTCCGGCGGACGCGGGGCTGCGCGGCGGCGCTCGGGCTGTGGACGGCGCAGCACGTGGAGGTGGAGCCCGCCTGGGTGCGGCAGCTGGGTGCCTCGCTGTGGGGGCGGTTGACGGGTGATCCGGCGCAGGACCGGACGGTGCTGGACAGGTGGGCCGCGGAGCAGACCGGTGGCCTGCTGCGGCGGATGCCGGTGGACCCGGCGGCGGCCGAGCTGGTGCTGGCCTCGGCGGTGACGGTGCGGACCCGCTGGGCGGCGCCGTTCCGGCCGGGCCGCTTCGAGGTGGCCGAAGGCCCTTGGGCGGGGCGGGAGTTCGAGAAGCTGGAGCGGTCCGGGCCGGAGCTGTTCGAGCGGATCGCGGTGGCGGAGACCTCGGCGGGCCGGGTGACGGAGGTCCGGGTGGTCGGGGACGGCGAGGTGGACGTCCACCTGGTGCTGGGCGGGAGCGGCGTGGCGCCGGGTGCGGTGGTGGCGGCCGGGTTCGAGCTGGTGTCGGGCGGGGTGCGGCGGCTGCCGGTGGCCGGCCGGGCGGACGGGGAGCCGTGGCCGGGGCTGGAGTTGCGCACGGTGGAGGCGGCGTCCCCGCAGGATGTCGGCGAGCTGCTGACCGGAGGTTTCCTCGTCCGGTCGGAGCACGACCTGCTGCGGAGCGCGGAGCTGTTCGGCCTGCGGGCGGCCGCGCGGGACGGCGACTGGTTCCGGGGCATCGGGCGGAGTCTGCCGTTGAAGGTGTCGCAGGCCCGGCAGGTGGCGATGGCGGAGTTCTCGGCGGAGGGCTTCGAGGCGGGTGCGGTGACGGCGGTGGTGATGACCCGGGCCGCCGCGATGGCGCCGATCCGCCGGTTCCGGGTGCGGCAGGCGACGGCGCGCTTCGACCGGCCGTTCGCGTTCCTGGCGGTGCACCGCCCTTCCGGCCTGGTGCTGATGGCGGGCTGGGCGGCGGAGCCGGCCGTGCAGGCCTGAGCCCGCACCGTCCGTACCGAACCGGGCGTGCGGAGCCGGGCGTGCGGGGCGGGCCCCGGCGGGGTAGTACGGTCGGAGCACGGTAGGTGGGGTCGGCATGGCCGACCGTTGTTCTGTGGAGGTGGGCCGGTGTCCGGTGCGATCCAGTCGCTGTCGCGGGCGGCCGCGATCCTGCGCCTGTTGGCGGGCGGGGAGCGGCGGCTCGGCCTGTCGGAGGTGGCGACGGGGCTGGGGCTGGCGAAGGGCACGGCGCACGGCATCCTGCGCACGCTGCAGCAGGAGGGGTTCGTCGAGCAGGACCCGGACAGCGGCAAGTACCAGTTGGGCGCGGAGCTGCTGCGGCTCGGTCAGAGCTACCTGGACGTGCACGAGCTGCGGGCCCGGGCGCTGGTGTGGGCGGACGACCTGGCGCGGGCGGCCGGCGAGACGGTGTACCTGGGGGTGCTGCACCAGCGGGGCGTGCTGGTGGTGCACCACGTGTTCCGGCCGGACGATTCGCGGCAGGTGCTGGAGGTCGGGTCGATGCAGCCGCTGCACGCGACGGCGCTGGGCAAGGTGCTGCTGGCCTACGACCCGGTGGCGCGCGGCGAGTTGGGCGACGGGCCGTGGGAGGCGTTCACGCCGCGCACGGTGACGGAGCCGGCCGCGCTGGACGCGCAGTGCGCGCTGGTGCGCGAGCGGGGCTGGGCGGACGCGGTGGAGGAGACCTGGGAGGGCGTGGCGTCGGTGGCGGCGCTGATCCAGGACCGGCGGCGCAACCCGGTGGGCGCGGTGTGCGTGAGCGGCGCGGTGGAGACGGTGTGCGAGGGCGGGGCGGTGCGGCCGCAGCTGGTCGCCTCGGTGCGGACGGCGGCGCGGGCGATCTCGCGGGACCTCGGGGCGCACCGGTTCTGAGGGGCCCCGCACTCGGGCGTCCCGGCCGGCCCACGCGCGGGCGCGGCGGGTGGTTCCCGTGGGCAGCGGGTGATCGTTCGGGGGCGGTGGGTGGCACCCGGCGCGTCGCACGTCACAACGCCTTGACGTCGGGCGTCCGGCTGCGGTTGGCTTCCAAACGTCGGTCGACATTGTCGAACGACGGCTGGAGGGTCCGGGCGTGCCGCGCCGCTCGCGTGGTTTGCCGGACCCGGGCGCACGGGGACTGACGAAGAGTCAGCCCCGCTCCCCCGTTGACGTCCGCCCGTCCCCGAGCCGAGCCGAGGAACCGCATGACTGCCAGCTACATCGCCGCGATCGACCAGGGCACCACGTCCAGCCGGTGCATCCTGTTCGGCGCGGACGGCCGGATCGTCGCCGTGGAGCAGCAGGAGCACGCGCAGATCTTTCCGCAGCCGGGCTGGGTGGAGCACGACGCGGCGGAGATCTGGACGCGGGTGCAGGCGGTGGTGCGGGGCGCGCTGGAGAAGGCGGGGCTGACCCGGGAGGACATCCGGGCGGTCGGCATCACCAACCAGCGCGAGACCACGGTGCTGTGGGACCGGCACACCGGTGAGCCGGTGCACCACGCGATCGTCTGGCAGGACACCCGCACCGAGGCGCTCTGCCGGGAGTTGGGCCGCAATGTCGGCCAGGACCGGTTCCGCCGGGAGACGGGGCTGCCGCTGGCCAGCTACTTCGCGGGGCCGAAGATCCGCTGGCTGCTGGACAACGTCGAGGGCCTGCGCGAGCGCGCCGAGGCCGGGGACATCCTGTTCGGCACCATGGACACCTGGGTGATCTGGAACCTGACCGGCGGCGTGCACGGCGGCCGGCACGTCACGGACGTCACCAACGCCTCCCGCACGCTGCTGATGAACCTGCACACGCTGGAGTGGGACGAGCGGATCGCCGAGTCGATCGGCGTGCCGCTCGCGATGCTGCCGCAGATCCGCTCCTCCGCCGAGGTGTACGGCGAGGCGGTGGGCGTGCTGGCGGGCGTGCCGGTGGCGGCGGCGCTCGGCGACCAGCAGGCGGCGCTGTTCGGGCAGACCTGCTTCGACGTGGGCGAGGCGAAGTCGACGTACGGCACCGGCACGTTCCTGCTGCTGAACACCGGCGAGCGGATCGTCAACTCGTACCACGGGCTGCTCACCACGGTCGGCTACCGGATCGGCGAGCAGCCGCCGGTGTACGCGCTGGAGGGGTCGATCGCGGTCACCGGTTCGCTGGTGCAGTGGCTGCGCGACCAGCTCGGCATCATTTCGACGGCGGCCGAGATCGAGACCCTGGCGGGCACCGTCGAGGACAACGGCGGCGCGTACTTCGTGCCCGCGTTCTCCGGCCTGTTCGCCCCGTACTGGCGTTCCGACGCGCGCGGTGTGATCACCGGCCTGACCAGGTACGTCACCAAGGGGCACCTGGCGCGGGCGGTGCTGGAGGCGACCGCCTGGCAGACCCGCGAGGTGGTGGACGCGATGCAGAAGGACTCCGGCGTCACGCTGACCGCGCTGAAGGTCGACGGCGGCATGACGTCCAACAACCTGCTGATGCAGAACATCGCGGACGTGCTGGACGTCCCGGTGGAGCGCCCGTACGTCGCGGAGACCACCGCGCTCGGCGCGGCCTACGCGGCGGGCCTGGCGGTCGGCTTCTGGGACGGGCTGGAGACCCTGCGCGCCAACTGGCACCGGGCCGCCGAGTGGACGCCCCGGATGGACGGCGCGACCCGCGAACGCGAGCACCGCAACTGGCTGAAAGCGGTGGAGCGCACCATGGGCTGGATCGAGCAGGACGACGAGCAGCCGCAGCTCTGACGCAGCGTCGGAGACCCTTCACCGAAAGGAGACGCGGACCGGCCGCGAACCGGGCCCGCCGCACACACCATGGCAAGCATCCCGACCCTGGGCGCCGAACGCGCCGCCGGCCGTGTCGCCTCCCGCGCCGCCACCCGCGAGCTGCTCGGCCGGGCCCGCTACGACCTGCTGGTGATCGGCGGCGGCATCCTCGGCACCGCCACCGCCTGGACGGCCGCCCAGGCGGGGCTGAAGGTGGCCATGGTGGACGCGGGGGACTTCGCGAACGCCACCTCCTCCGCGTCCTCGAAGCTGGTCCACGGCGGGCTGCGCTACCTGCAGACCGGCGCGGTCAAGCTGGTCGCCGAGAACCACAAGGAGCGCCGGGCGCTGGCCACCGACGTGGCCCCGCACCTGGTCAATCCGCTGACCTTCTTCGTCCCCGTCTACGAGGGCGGCCCGCACTCGGCGCCCAAGCTCGGCGCGGGCGTGTTCCTGTACTCGGCGCTGTCGGCGTTCCGCGACGGCCTGGGCCGGGTGGTCTCCCCCCGCCAGGCGGCCCGCGCGGTGCCGGGGCTGCGCACCGAGGGCCTGCGGCGGGTCGCGGTGTACGGCGACCACCAGATGAACGACGCCCGGATGGCCGTGATGACGGTGCGGGCGGCGGTGGACGCGGGCGCGGTGGTGCTCAACCACGCCGAGGTGACGGGGCTGCGCTTCACCCGCGGCCGGGTGACCGGCGCGGAGGTCCGCGACCGCCTGGACGGCGCCGAGTTCGGCATCGACGCGCGCCTGGTGCTGAACGCCACCGGCCCGTGGGTGGACCACCTGCGGCGGATGGAGTTCGCGGGCGCGGAGCCGTCGATCCGGCTGTCGAAGGGCGCGCACGTGGTGCTGCGCCGGCAGGCGCCGTGGCGGGCCGCGCTGACCATTCCGATCGACCAGTACCGGGTGTCCTTCGCCATCCCGTGGGAGGACCACGTCCTGCTGGGCACCACCGACGAGGAGTACACCGGCGACCCGCTGGACGTGCGCCCGACCGACGCGGACATCGACCAGATCCTGTCCGAGGCCGGGCACGCGGTGCGCGAGGAGCACCTGCGGCGCGAGGACATCACCTACGCCTTCGCGGGCCTGCGGGTGCTGCCGGGCGGGCCGGGGGCGACGGCGGCGGCCAAGCGGGAGACGGTGGTCACCGAGGGCCGGGCCGGGATGCTGTCGGTCGCGGGCGGCAAGTGGACCACCTACCGGCACATCGGCCGGGTGGTGCTGGAGAAGCTGAAGCACGCGCGCGGCGTGGGCCTGGCCGAGGACGTCTCGCCCTTCCCGGCGACGGTGCCGCTGCCGGGCATCGGCGCGCCGCAGGCCGTCGCGCACCGCCTGCTGATGGACCGCGAGCCGGGCTCCCGGATGGACCCGCTGGTGGCCCGCCACCTGGCCACCCACTACGGCACGCTGTCCTTCGGGATCGCCCGCCTGATCGCCGAGCGCCCGGAGCTCGGCGCGCGGGTGCACCCGGACGGGCCGGACGTGTGGGCGCAGGTGGTGTACGCGGCCGAGCAGGAGTGGGCGTACACGGTGGACGACGTGCTGCGGCGGCGCACCACGTTGACGGTGCGCGGGCTGGACACCGAGGAGGTCCGCAGGCGGACGGCGGAGCTGCTGGCGCGCTGACGTCCGGGTACGACGACGCCCTCCGACCGTGAGAAGCGGGATCCGGAGGGCGTCGCGGTCTTGTGGGGCGCCGCTAGATGATCAGGCTGAGCGGCAGGATCAGGGCGATCGCGACCACCGAGATCACCGTCTCCATCACCGACCAGGACTTCAGCGTCTGGCCGACGCTCATCCCGAAGTACTCCTTCACCAGCCAGAACCCGGCGTCGTTGACGTGCGACAGGAACAGCGACCCGGCGCCGATGGCGAGCACCAGCAGCGCGGCGTGGGTGGTGGACATGTCGGCGGCCAGCGGGCCGACGATGCCGGCGGCGGTGATGGTGGCGACGGTGGCGGAGCCGGTGGCCAGGCGGATCAGCACGGCGATCAGCCAGCCGAGCAGCAGCGCGGAGATGTGCCACTTGCCGGACCACTCGCTGACGGCGTTGCCGACGCCGACGTCGATCAGGGTCTGCTTGAAGCCGCCGCCCGCGCCGACGATGAAGACGATGCCGGCGATCGGGCCGAGCGAGTTGCCGACCGTCGCGGAGATCCTGCCCTTGTCGAACCCGGCGGCCTTGCCGAGGGTGACCATGGCGAGCAGGGTCGCGGCGAGCAGCGCGATCAGCGGGGAGCCGATGAAGTCGAAGAACCGCTGGACGCCGGCCTTCGGGTCGTCGATCACCACGTCGGCGAGGGCCTTGCCGAGCATCAGCACGACCGGCAGCAGGATGGTGATCAGGACGGCGCCGAAGCGCGGGGTCTTCTCGCGCTGCACGGTGTCGGCGGGCGCGGTGTCGGCGGGGATCTCCAGCGGGCCGACCCAGCGCTGGGCGATGCGGGAGAACAGCGGGCCGGCCACGATCAGGGTGGGGACGGCGATCAGCAGGCCGAGCGCGAGGGTGACGCCGAGGTCGGCCTTGAGGGCGTCGACGGCGACCAGCGGGCCCGGGTGCGGCGGGACCAGGCCGTGCAGCACGGACAGGCCGGCCAGCGCGGGGATGCCGATCCGCATCAGCGGGACGTTGCCGCGGCGGGCGACCAGCAGCACGATCGGGATCAGCAGCACCACGCCGACCTCGAAGAACAGCGGCAGGCCGAGCACGGCGGCGATCAGCGCCATCGCCCAGGGCAGCATCTTCGGGCCGGTCCGGGCCAGCACCGTGTCCGCGATGATGTTGGCGCCGCCGGAGTCGGCGAGCAGCTTGCCGAGCATCGCGCCGAGGCCGATCAGCAGGCCGACGGAGGCGACGGTGGAGCCGAAGCCGGTGGAGAAGCTGCTGAGCAGCTTGTCGAAGGGCGCGCCGGCGACGGCGGCGAGCAGGCCCGAGCCGAGGGTGAGCGCCAGGAACGGGTGCAGCTTGAACCGGGTGATCAGCAGGACGATCGCGCCGATGCTGAGCAGCACGGCGACCAGCAGTTGGCCGTTGCTGTCCGTGTGGGGGAGCGCCGGCGCGGCGGCGGCCAGCAGGGTGGGGGTCACGGAAGTCTCCATTGACGGGCCGTCGCCGCCCGGGTGTCCGGGGCGAGGTGGCGGCGGGTGTGACGGGGGTGGGGGCCTACTTGGGCAGGTCGGCGACGGCGCGTTCGACGAGGGTGTCGGGGTCGGCGTCGACGTCCAGCACGGCGCCGCTCTCGTCCGCCTGGAGCGGTTCGAGGGTGGCGTACTGGGAGTCCAGCAGCGAGGGCGGCATGAAGTGGCCGGTGCGGTGGGCGATCCGGTCTCCGACCAGGTCGTGGCTGCCGGTCAGGTGCAGGAAGAACGCCTCGGGGCAGGCGTCCCGCAGGATGTCGCGGTAGCTGCGCTTGAGGGCGGAGCAGGTGACGACGCCGCCGGTGCCGGCCTCGGCCCGTTCGCCGAGCCAGGCGCCGAGGGCGCGCAGCCAGGGTTCGCGGTCCTGGTCGTCCAGCGGTATCCCGGCGCTCATCTTGGCGATGTTGGCGGCGGGGTGGAAGTCGTCGGCCTCGGCGTAGGGGAGGCCGAGGCGGTGGGCCAGCAGTCGGGCGACGGTGGTCTTCCCGACTCCTGAGACGCCCATCACCACGATGACGGGCGGCTGCTGGTTCTCGACGCTGAGAGCCATGGTGGTGCTCCTGTCCTTGCCTGGTCACGGGCAAAGTAGACCCAAAGGTATGACTTATTCAAGCCGCCGAAACCCAATCGTCATACTTATCCTTCCCGGTTCTGCATCGCCGCAGGTGGGAGCCCTGCGCGGGGCGGTGTGACCTCGCCGATAGGCTGGCGGAATGGAGATCCAGGGCCTGCCCGGCCGACTGCTTGCCCACCTCGGCCCGGCGATCGCCTCCGGCGAACTGCCCGCGGGCACCGTGCTGCGCGCCGAGGAGCTGGAGGCGCAGCACGGGGTGTCCCGCACGGTGGTGCGGGAGGCGGTGCGCATCCTGGAGTCCATGCGGATGGTCGAACCGCGCCGCCGGGTCGGCATCACCGTGCGGCCGCGCGGCGACTGGGACGTCTTCGACCCCCTGGTCATCCGCTGGCGGCTGGCCGGCGCGGACCGCTCCGCGCAGCTGCGCTCCCTCGGCTCGCTGCGGGTCGCGGTGGAACCGGCCGCCGCCGCGCTCGCCGCCCGCCACGCCAGCGACGACGACCGCCGCGAACTCAGCGCGCTGGCCGTCGAGTTGACCGTCACCGCGCGGGCCGCGGACCTGGAGTCCTTCCTCGCCCACGACATCGCCTTCCACGCGGCGGTGCTGCGCGCCTCCGGCAACGAGATGTTCGCGCACCTCAAGGACACCGTCGGCGCGGTCCTCACCGGCCGCACCGAGCACCGCCTGATGCCGCACCGCCCCCGCGAGTACGCCGTCCAACTGCACCGGGACGTCGCCGAGGCCATCTGCGCGGGCGACCCCGGACTCGCCGAGCAGGCGATGCGCACCATCGTGGTCGGCGCCCTGGAGGAACTCGACGCCACCCTCGGCGGCTGACCTCCCGGCGGCCCTCTTGCCGGGCCGAATACGATCGGTTCCAGGGGGTTGACGGCCCGTCGCGGTGCGACACGCCCGGTTTGAGTGGAATTCAGCCGGGCAGGGGCATATCTTCACCCCCGTGGGGGCATCCTGGGGTCCGACAGGGGGTGGGCGATGGCGCGTCGTCGGCGCAACCGGCTGCCGGACGAGGTGCGCGCCGCCGCCGTCCGTGCGGGCCTGGCGTTCGCGTTCACCGTGGTCACGGTCATCGTCGCCGTGCTGGCCTCCTGGTCGCACACCAGCCTGATCGTGCCCGCGCTGGCGATGATGGCGATGGGCGTCTTCGTCCTGGTGTGGTGCCTGATAGACGTCGTGGTCTCCCGCCAGGTCGCCGCCTCGCGCCGGCGGGCGCCCAACTCCATAGGCCCGCTGGACGGTTCGCGGGAGCGCACCCGCCGCCCGAACGCCCGGCCCTCGCCCCACCGGGGCTGACCGGCCGGCGGCGCGTCGGGCCCCGAGGGGCGTGCGGCGGCCCGGCCGCGCCGGGCTCGGCGGCCCGTCCCCGAGGTCGACCGGACTGCCCCCAAAGCCCGCTCCGTGCAACCGACTTGGGGCCTTCGGGGTGCCCGCCCGACCAGGCAGGTCGAGCCGTACCGGGCGGGCCTCCCGCCCGTTCGCCCGCCGCCGCGTCCGCTGCTCCGGGCGGAGTGCGACCGGCCCCGGCGGGTGTCCGCGCGGACGGCTGCGCGGCGCATCTCCTGCGCGCCGCGGGCCGCGCGCTCACGCTGGGCGCAGAAGCCGTACCGCTCCGCAGCCGCCGGTCGGCGCGCTGTTTCCCGCGTGCCCCGACCGCACTGTCCGGGCGTCGTCGCGGTCGGCGCCCCCTGTTCGCCGTACGAAACGGGTGTCTCCCCCATGAAACGTGCCCTCCCCCGCGCCCGCGCCCTGCTCCGCTCCCTCCGGGGAGTGCCGAGATGGCGCGTGCTCACCGCCGCGGCCGCCGTCCTGCTGCTCGTCACCGCCTTCGGGACGCTCGGGGCGAACCGTGCGCCGCTCGCCCACGCCTCGGTGCGCGGCACCACGGTCAGCGGCGGTCTGAGCGTCAGCGTCAACCCCGGCAGCGTCGTGGTCGGCCTCGCCACCGTCTCCGCGACCGTCACCTACACCTGTACCGACACCAGTGCGCCCACCGGGGACGCGGTGCTGCGGGTGGAGTTCGAGCAGAACAACGCCGGGGCCTCGACCGAGGTGGACGTGCCGTGCGGCTCCGGCGAGATCGACCAGACCCAGACGGTGACCGCCGCGCAGCTCGGCATGAGCGGCAGCCAGGAGGTCACCGCGGCCGCGTTCCTGATGGACGGCCGGGCCTCCGCCAGCAGTCTCGCCGAGGCCCTCGTCGAAGGCACCTGGGTGGGCATCGACTCCTCCGTGACCTACCCGGGCGACGGCACCGTGACGCTGAGCGGCTTCTACAACTGCACCCGGAGCGCGTCCACCGGCGGCGGGGTGTTCATCAACGCCCATGAGATCAACGCGAGCAGCACCACCAAGAACGTCATCGGCAGCGCTGTGGTCGCCACCGCCGTCTGCAACGGCACCAACCAGCCGTGGAGCGCGAACGTCACCTCCAGCAACTCCGGCAGCTACACGGACACGGCCACGCTGATGGTCTCGGCGGACGGGAAGATCCCCACCGTCGGCGGCGGAGCCGACTTCCGGAGCGGCTCGGCGGTCGACTACTCGGTGTTCTTCAAGTGACCGAGGACGACCGCGGGCCGTGCCCGCACCCCGGGCAGGGGTGCGGGCACGGCCCGTCGCACGGGGCTCGGCCGCTGGAGCCGAGCATCGGGGCTCAGCCCCGGGAGCCGACCGCGAAGCCGTACTGGACGGGCCAGTTGCGGTCCACGCCCAGCGCCTTGGCGGCGTGCAGCGGCCAGTACGGGTCGCGGAGCAGCTCGCGGCCGAGCATCACCGCGTCCGCCTCGCCGTCGGTCAGCACCTGCTCGGCCTGGTCCGGCTCGGTGATCATCCCGACCGCGCTGACCGGGATGCCGGCCTCGCGCCGGATCTGCGCGGCGAACGGCACCTGGTAGCCGGGCCCGACGGTGATCCTGGCGTTCGGGACGAGGCCGCCGGAGGAGACGTCGATCAGGTCGATGCCGATGGCCTGGAGCTCCTTGGCGAGCAGGACGCTCTCCTCGACCGTCCAGCTGGGCTCGTCGCCGACCCAGTCGGTGGCGGAGACCCGGAACAGCACCGGCAGCTCCTCGGGCCACACGGCCCGCACGGCGGCGGCGATCTCGCGGGCGAGGCGGCTGCGGCCGGCGAAGTCGCCGCCGTAGCCGTCGGTGCGGTGGTTGGTGAGCGGGGAGAGGAACTGGTGGACCAGGTAGCCGTGGGCGCCGTGCACCTCGACCACCTGGAAGCCGGCGGCCAGGGCGCGGCGGGCGGAGTCGGCGAAGTCCTGCACCAGTTCGGCGATCTGAGTCTCCGTCAGCTCCGCCGGGGCCGGGTAGCCCTCGTCGAACGGGATCGGGGACGCGCCGACGATCGGGAAGCCGCCGTTCTCGACGGCCAGCGGCCCGCCGCCCGAACTGGCCTTCCCCGTCGAGGCCTTGCGGCCGGCGTGGGCGAGCTGGATCGCGGGGACGGCGCCGTGCTGGCGGATCAGGGCGGCGATCCGGGCGAGGGCCTCCTGCTGGCGGTCGTTCCACAGGCCGAGGTCCCAGGGGGAGATCCGGGCGTCGGGGCGGACGCCGGTCGCCTCGACCATGACCAGGCCCGCACCGCCGGCGGCGCGGGCGCCGAGGTGGGCGAGGTGGAAGTCGGTGGCGACGCCGGTCTCGGGGCCTTCGTGGGCGGCCGAGTACATGCACATCGGGCTGAGCCAGATCCGGTTGGGGATGGTCAGCGAACGGAGGGTGATCGGCTCGAACAGGGCGCTCACGACGGCCCGTCCTTCCTGTGGTCCGACTGGTCTCTTCGCTTCGTACGATAGCCGCCGTACTACGACATCTGTCAAACTACGAGAGTTCTCGTACTATAGAGCGGTGACCATCGACCAGGACTGTCCCGGGCTGCTGCCGGAGCCGACCGTCGCCGAGCTGCGGCTGGAGGCCGTGCTGCACGCGCTCGCCGACCCGACCCGGCTGCGGATCGTCGCCGACCTGGCGGCGGTGGGCGGCGACGAGCTGAACTGCCTGGCCTTCGAGCTGCCGGTCACCAAGTCGACATTGACCCATCACTTCCGCGTGCTGCGCGAGGCCGGACTGATCCGCCAGCACCGTCGCGGCACCTCTAAGATGAACACACTGCGCGCCGCAGATCTTTCCGCGCGCTTCCCCGGACTGCTGGAAGCGGTGCTCGCCGCCGCCGAGCCGTGCCTCACCACCCCGAAGCCGGCCGCCCGCTGACCGTTCGACCGACTCTCGGGCCACCAGCCTGACGATCCGTCAATTCACGCCCCGCGCAAGGCGGATGTCCGCCACGGGGCGCGGCGACCCTTCGCCAGTACAACGTTGGAACCGTCTCGTCACTCTGCTCGTCAACCGCCTCAGAAGCCCCGCCCGGCGGATGTCCGGGGGCACTTCGTGACACGGTCATGCCTGGTCACACGGGCTTCACCGGAGTTGCCCCACCGTTCATCCCACGTGGTCATTTGGTCTATACCAATCGGGTAATCTGACCGGCGACAGGTGTCAATGACCGGCCGTGGGGGGCCCAATGACTGTCAATCACCTTCCGTCGCCACCCTCCGATCAGGAGCTCTACTGGTATTTCGGACCTCAGCGCCGCTGGGTCCCGCTGCTCTCCGCGTTCGCCTTCGTGCTCAGCGCGGCCACCATGTTCAGTTTTTCGCTGCGGACGCCCGCACTCTGGCCGTTCCTGGCCGTGCTCGGCGTCAACCTCGTCGCCCTGGCGCTGACCTGCCTGAACGGGCTGCGCCGCCGCCGCTTCACCCGGGCCGGCCACGAACTGCTGGTCGCCGCCTGGCAGCCCGCCGACCCGCCGTCCGTCGACCTGTACCTGCCGACCTGCGGCGAACCGCTCGACATCCTCGCCAACGCCTACCGCGCGGTGGCGAAGCTGGAGCACCCCGGACAGCTCGACGTGTGGGTGCTGGACGACGGCGACCGGCCCGAAGTGGCCGCGCTGGCAGCGGAGTTCGGCTACCACTACGTGGTGCGCCCGAACCGCGGCGAGTTCAAGAAGGCCGGCAACCTCAACCACGCGCTCACCCTGAGCGGCGGCGAGTACATCGCCATCCTGGACGCCGACTTCGCGCCGCGCGCCGACCTGCTGCAACACCTGCTGCCGTACTTCGGCGACCCGAAGGTCGGCATCGTGCAGAGCCCGCAGTGCTTCGACACCGACGCCTCGATGGGCTGGGTGCAGCGCGCCGCCGGCTCCGCCCAGGAGTGGTTCTTCCGCTGGGTGCAGCCCAGCCGGGACGCCTCCGACGCCGCGATCTGCTGCGGCTCCAACGCGGTCTACCGCCGCGCCGCGATCGACGCCGCCGGCGGCTTCGCCCGGCTCGACCACAGCGAGGACATGTACACCGGACTCGCCCTGCACCAGCGCGGATTCACCACCCGGTACGTGCCGGTGCTGGTCGCCAAGGGCACCTCGCCCGACTCCACCACCAGCTTCGTCAACCAGCAGTACCGCTGGACGATGGGCAACCTCCACCTGATCGGCGACCGGGCCGCCCGCAAGGCCATGACCTGGCGGATGCGGCGCTGCTTCGACGAGGGCATCGTCGGCTACCTGGCCGCCGCCGTGAACGTGCTCACCGCACCGCTGCCGCCGCTGGTCATGCTGTTCGCCTTCCCCGGCGAGGTCCGCGCCTGGTACGTGCTGCCGATGCTCTCCCTGCTGTGGCTGTGGCACGTCCTGCTGCCCCGGGTCAGCCGCACCCGCTGGCGCTCCGAAGTGCTGCGCGCCAACGTGCTGATGAGCTTCGCCGCCGCCACCGCCTACTGGCACACCGCGCGCGGCCGCAGCGCCGCCTGGGTGCCCACCGGCGCGGCCAAGCCCGGACGCTCCGGCGGCATGGCCCGCAACGTCCTACTGGTCTCGCTGCTCTGGACGGCCGGCACGCTGACCGCCACCGCCGTCGGCATCGCCGTCGCCACCGCCCTGCACGGCTGGCACACCACCTGGGGCCTGGGGCTGTACCTCGCCGTCCAGCTGCACCTCGGCGTCCCGCTGATCCGCGACCTGTACGCCGAACTGCGGCCGCACGCCACCGAACCGACCGAATCCGGGGCCCGCCCGGCGATGCGGCCCAGGCGCTGGCCCGAGGCCCTCGCCGTCACGAGCACGCTCGCCCTGATCGCCCTGCTCGCCTCCGGCTGGGTAGCGCCGATGCTGCCCTGGCTGGGCTGAAAGGTCCACCTCCCGTGTCCACCAGCACCGCCCCGCTCACCGTCGTCCTCGGGCGACAGCCCGTCGAACGGCCCAGGTTCAGACCCGACATCGAAGGCCTGCGCGCCGTCGCCGTGCTCGCCGTGCTCGCCTTCCACGCGGCCGTCCCCGGCCTCGCCGGCGGCTTCGTCGGCGTGGACGTCTTCTTCGTCATCTCCGGCTACCTGATCACCGGACTGCTGCGCACCGAGACCGCCGCCACCGGCAAGGTCCGGCTCGCCGAGTTCTACTCCCGCCGCGCCCGCCGACTGCTGCCCTCCGCCGCCGTGGTGCTCGCCGTGGTCGCCGTCCTCGGCGCCCTGCTCACCGCGCCGCTGCGCCGCGCCGACCTGGAACGCGACGTCCTCGCCTCCGCGCTGTCCGTCGCCAACTGGCGCTTCATCGCCGAACAGACCGACTACCTGGCCGCCGGCCGCGACCCCAGCGCGCTGCTGCACTTCTGGTCGCTCGCCGTCGAGGAGCAGTTCTACCTGCTGTGGGCCCCGCTGATGGCGCTCGCCGCCCGCTGGGCCTGGAAGCGGCGCACCGTCCTCGGCCTCACCCTGGTGCTCGGCGCCGGCTCGTTCTGGCTCTCCCTGCACTGGAGCGCCGGAGCGTACCTCTCCACGCCCACCCGCGCCTGGCAGTTCGCCGCCGGCGCCGTCATCGCCCTGCTGCCGCTCGACGAAATACCCAGACTGGTACGGGAGTTGCTGGGCCTGGGCGGCATGGCCGCGGTGGTCGCCGCCGTCCTGCTCTTCGACGCCGCCACCCCCTACCCCGGCTACGCCGCGCTGCTGCCCACCGTCGGCACCGCCGCGATCATTCTGGCCGGCTCCGGGACGCACCTGGTGGGACGGGTGCTGGCGCTCTCCGCGCCGCGCGCGATCGGCCGGCTCTCCTACAACCTCTACCTGTGGCACTGGCCGGTGCTGGTGCTCGCCGAAGCCCAGTGGGGCACCCTGCACTGGGGCGTCAAGGTCGCCCTGACCGCGGCCGCCGCGCTGCCCGCGCTCGCCGCCCTGAACTGGCTGGAGCAACCGCTGCGCCGCAGCCTGGTGCTCGGCGAAATCCCGCGCCGCGGACTGTCGTTGGGCCTCACCGCGGTCGTCATGCCGGTGGTGCTGGCGCTCGTGGTCGGCACCGGCACGATCCGCAACCTGGGCCCCGCCACTCCCCCGGACCCGTCCGGCCTGCCGCCGGGCGCCCGCGACGGCCACAGCCTGCTCGCCGCCGCCCCGCCCGCGAACGGGCCGACCGTGCCCAACCCCGTCCAGGCCCGGCAGGACTTCCCGCCGGACGGCGCCTGCGAGGTGGACCCGGCCGACACCACCAGCCCGCCCTGCCGCTTCGGCAACGGCGACGACCGGATCGTGCTGCTCGGCGACTCGCACGCCGGCCAGTGGTTCTCCGCGCTGCTCGGCATCGCCGCCCAGCACCGCATGTCCGTCGAGGAGCTCGTCAAGCAGGGCTGCCCGCTACCCGAACTCACCGTCACCAACCCGCAGTTGGGGCGCACCTACCACGAGTGCGACACCTGGCGGGCGAACACCCTGAACCGGCTCAAGGACGGGCCGAAGCCGAAGCTGATCGTCGTCTCCACGCTGAACCGGTACACCGCCGACCGCGAGACGCTGCTGCGCGGCTGGCA
This sequence comes from Kitasatospora sp. NPDC004531, assembly GCF_053602195.1. Lineage (NCBI taxonomy): Bacteria > Bacillati > Actinomycetota > Actinomycetes > Kitasatosporales > Streptomycetaceae > Kitasatospora > Kitasatospora sp. NPDC004531. Next base: position 50,315 of record NZ_JBSGDD010000005.1, read on the forward strand.
GCGAACCCTCGACCCGCTGCGGGAGCTGGGCGTCCCGATCGTCTACCTGCAGGACACCCCGATCCCCGGCCGGGACGTCCCCGCGTGCGTCTCCGGGCACCCCGACACCACCTCCGCCTGCGACTTCCCGCGCAGCGAGGCCCTGTGGGCCGACCCGCTGGCCGAGGAGATCGCCGCCGGACGCGTCCCGGGCGTGCACACCATCGGCGTCAACCCGGTGCTCTGCCCCGGCGAGGGCAGGACCTGCCCCGCCGTCCTGGAGCACGTCCTGCTGTACCGCGACGACTCGCACCTGACCAACGCGGCGGCCGTCGTCCTCACCGCCCGACTCGACCAACTCCTCACCGACGCGGGGGTGTTCGGCAACGGCTGGACCACCCTGCTGCACGACGAGTTCGACGGGCCGGCCGGCGCGAAGCCCGACCCCGCGAACTGGCAGTACGACCTGGGCACCTGCTACCCCGGCTGCCCCGCCGCCCAGTGGGGCACCGGCGAGGTCGAGACCATGACCGACTCCCCCGCGAACGTCCGGCTGGACGGCCAGGGCGCCCTGGAGATCGCCCCCACCCGGGACGCGAGCGGCCGCTGGTCCTCGGGCCGCATCGAGTCCAAGCGCGCGGACTTCACCGCACCCGCGGGCGGAGTGCTGCGCGTGGAAGCCAAGTTGGCCCTGCCGGACGTCAAGGGGCCTGCCGCGTCCGGCTATTGGCCCGCGTTCTGGGCGCTCGGCGGGAAACTCCGTGACGGGTACACCGGTTGGCCGGGCGTCGGCGAACTCGACGTCCTCGAATCGGTCGGCGGACGCGGCTTCTTCGGCACCCTGCACTGCGGCACCACGCCGGGCGGCCCCTGCAAGGAGCCTGCCGGCCTGGGCTCCGGCGAACAGTCCTGCGCGGACTGCTGGGGCACGTTCCACACCTGGACCCTGGAGGTCGACCGCACCGCCCCCGTCGAAAAGGTCCGCTGGCTGCGCGACGGCACCGAGTACTTCGCCGTCACCTCCGACCAGGTCGACCCGGCCGCCTGGGACCAGGCCGTGCACCACGGAATCTTCCTGATCCTGAACGTCGCCATCGGCGGCAACCTGCCCAGCGCCTACGGCAGCCCGGTGACCCCGGCCACGGAACCGGGGCACCCGATGAAGGTCGCTTCGGTCACCGTCTCGACCCGAGGGTAACCACCGGAGAGAGCACCACCAGGGGCGCGTGGGGGTACCCCCACGCGCCCCTGTTTTCGCACCCTCGCTGCCCGCTACTCCGGCTTGCGGAACATTCGTGTTGCCGTGATCTCGCCGTGGATGGTCGGGCCGTCCGGGTCCTGGGGGGACGGGAGGCCGGGGCGGAGGTGTTCTTCGACGGAGATGTACTTGAGGCCGGCGCGGAGGTCGGCGTCGTTGCGGAGGCGGATGACGAGGGGGAACTCGGCGAGCGCGGTGGTGTCGAACAGGCCGGTGGTGTAGATGAGTTGGACGCCGAGCGCGTCGGCGACGGCGCGCTGGAGCTCCAGCAGGTAGGTCGCGTTGGCGCGGCCGATCGGGTTGTCGAGGAAGAGCGTGCCGGCGTGCCGGAGCTGTGACTGGCCGCGGTCGTTGGCGCGCAGGGCGGCCATCGTGCAGTAGAGGGCGATCGCGGCGGTGAGCAGCTGGCCGCCGGAGAAGACGTCCGACATCTGGCCGACCGAGACGCGTTCGGCGCGCAGCACGGCGTCGGGCTTGAGGATCTCGACCGAGACGCCCTTGGGGCCGATCGCGGCGGCGACGCCGCGCAGCAGCAGGGACATGCCGTCGCGGCGCAGGTCGGAGTTCTTCTTGACGGCGGACCGGGTGGCTTCGTCGATGACCTCGCCGAGCCGTTCGACCAGGACGGCGTGGTCCGGGTCGTCGAAGCGGATGCGCAGGAATTCCTGGCCCGACCATTCGCCGAGGCCTTCGGGGAGGCGGGACAGGCGCTGGGCGGCGCGCAGGGTGGCGAGGGAGGACTCGACCAGGCCGCGGAGGCGGTCGACGATGGAGGAGCGGTTGCGCTCCAGTTGGGCGAGTTCGTCGGTGAGGACGCGCAGCCGGGGGGCGAACGCGGCGGCCCAGGCGGCGGCGTGGTCGGGGAGGGCGGCGGCGGGCAGCTCGCGGATCTGCTGGCGGGCGGGGGTGCGGACGGCTTCGTAGCGGGCGGCGTTGGCATGCCGGACGAGGGCGTCGGAGGCGTCGCGGACGGCGAGTTCGGCGCCGGTGAGTTCGGTGGCGGCGGTGCGCATGGCGCGCCGCGTGTCGGCGGCGGCGGCGCGGGCGGCGGCGAGGCCGCCGAGGTAGGCGTCGGCGGTCTCGGTCTCGTCGCCGTTGTCCCGGAGGGCGTCGCGGAGTTGGCCGGCGAGTTCCTCGAAGTCGGTGGCGGCGGCCTGCGCCTGGTCCAACGTCCTTTGCAGGTCGGCGTGTTCGGTGCGGGCGGCGTCGACCCGTTCGCGGCGTTCGGCGAGCAGCGCGGTGGCGGTGCGCAGCAGGGCCTGGGCGTGTTCGGTGTCGGCGGGGACGAGGTCGTCGGGGAGTTCGGTGTGGGCTTCGCCGTTGACGGGGGCGGAGCGTTCGGCGTCGCCGCGCAGCCGGCCGACCTCTTCGGCGGCGGCGCCGGCCCGGGCTTCGATGATGGTGACGAGTTCCTCGGCGCGGGCGGCGGCGGCCTGGCGGGCGGGGCCGTCGGCGCCGTCGGGGCTGGCGAGGAGTTCTTCGGCGCGGGCCTTGACCTTGTTGCTGAGGCGGTCGAGTTCGGCGGCGGCGGCGGCTTCGTCGCCTTCGGCGCGGGCCTGTTCGGCGCGCAGGTCGGCGCCGACGCCGACCTTCTCGTAGAGCTGGGCGGCGGCGCGGTAGGCCTCGCGGAGGGCGGGCAGCGAGGCGGGGGCGAGGTCGGAGTCGGGTTCGGCGCTGGTGTCGGCGGCGGCGATCTCGGCGCGTTCGCCGCGCAGGGTGCGGGCGGTGCGGCGGGCGTCGTCGGCGGCGCGCTGGGCGGCGCGGCGGTCCTCGTCGCAGGTGCGGGCGCGTTCGGTGCACAGGGCCTGGCGGCGTTCGCATTCGGTGGCGTCGTCGGCGAGTTCGCGCTGCCGGCGGGTCCAGTTGTTGCGTTCGCGCAGGCGGAAGGCGAGGCCGGCGAGGGCGTCGGCGCGGCGGCGGGTGCGCTGGGCGGTCTCCCGGCACTCCTCGTGGCGGGCGGCGGCGGCCTGGTGGTCGGCTTCGGCTTCGGCGTGGTCGGCGCGCAGGGTGGCGAGTTCGGCGGCGGCGTGCTCGGCGTGCTCGGCGGCCGCGGCGGCGGCTTCGGCGAGTTCGGCGAGGGTGCCGGGCGGGCTGCTGGCGTGCCAGGAGGCGAGGCGGGCGGCGAGGGCGCGGTCGCCGCCGAGGCGGGCGGCGAGTTCGCGGATGTGTTCCTCGCGGGCGGTGGCGCGGGCGCGCAGTTCGCGGCGTTCGTCGTCGGCGGCGGTCTCGTTGTGCATGGCCGGGTTCGGCGGCACGAGGAAGAAACCGGGTTCGCCCTCGATGGGGGCGATCAGGGCGGCGGCGGTGCCGACGGCGACGGTGGAGCGGGGCAGCAGGGCGGCGGCGGCGAGGGCTTCGCGGGCGCGGTCGAGGGCGGCGGGGTCGGTGACGACGACGCCGTCGACGAGTTCGGGGCGGGCGGCGAGGATGGCGTCGTGGTCGGCGGGGTCGACGGACTGGGCGAGGTAGCGCCAGCCGGGCAGGGCGGGGATGCCCTGCTCGCCGAGGTACTCGACGGTGGCGAGGACGTCGGGGCCGGGCGGGAGGAGTCCGCCGTCGCCGAGGGCGGCGAGGATCCGGGAGTCGTCGGCGGCGGCGGTGCGCAGGTCGAACAGGGTGCGTTCGGCGCTCGCCACGGCCTGGTCGAGGAGTTCGCGCAAGTCCTCGGCGCTGGCGTCGAGTTGACGGGGCATCAGGAAGCCTTCGGACTCGTCGGCGCCGTCCTGGTAGGGCGTCAGGGCGAGCAGTTCGGCGAGCCGGGGTTCGGCGGCGAGCTGGGCGGCGGTGCGCTGTTCGGCGGCGAGGGCGCGTTCGGCGGCGGTGCGGGCGTCGGTGGCGCGGGCGGCGGCGAGTTCGGCGCGGGCTTCGGCGGCGGCGGCTTCGCGGGCCCGGGCGGCAGCCGATTCGGCGGCGGTGCGGGCCTGGTCGAGGGCCTCGGTGGCGGCGCGTTCGGCGTCGGCGGCGTGCAGGGCGGCGCGGGCGGGGTCGGGTTCGGCGCCGGAGTCGTCGATCCAGCCGGCTTCGACGGCGGCGGCGGTCTCCTGCTCGACCTCGGTGAGGCGCTGGCGGAGGTGTTCGGCCTCGGAGCGGGCCTTCTGGGCGGCGGTGGCGGCGGCGGTGGCTTCGGCCTGGGCGGCGGAGCCGTCCTGCTGGAGCTCGTCGGCGCGCAGTTCTTCCTGGTCGGCGCGGGTCTCGGCGCCGAGGGCGGCGGCTTCGAGGGCGCGGGCGAGGGCGCCGGCGGCGCGGTCGCGGGCGGCGAGGGCGGGGGCGGCGTCGAGTTCGGCCTCCCGGATGGCGTCGGCGACGCGGCTGGCGCGGTCGGCGGCGGCGCGGTGCCGCAGGACCGCCTCGGCGGCCTGCCAGGCGGCGAACTGGGCGCGGGCGTCGGTGAGTTCGCGGCGCAGCCGGCCGGCGTCGGCGGTGGCGGCTTCGAGGCCGAGGGTGGCGTGCCGGTAGCCGAGTTCGGCGACGATCTGCGCGTGCCGGGTGCGGTCGGTCTCGGCGGCGGTGACGGCGCTCGCGGCGGCGGCGACCTCGACGGCGAGGTCGTGGGCGCGGTCGCGTTCGACGGCGGAGCGGGCGGACAGCGACAGGGCGAGCCGGCGGGTGCGGCGCTCGGCGGCGCGGTGGCCCTCGCGGACGGTTTCGCGGCCGGCGGTGGCGTCGACGATGCGCTGGAGCAGGTCGACGGAGCCGGCGGTGAACTCGCGTTCGGCGGTGAGTTCGGCGCGGCGGCCGAGCTTGGCGGCGAAGCCGTGGACGAGGTCGGCGAGGCCGTCGGTGTCGCGGGTGTCGGTGACGGCGCGCAGCAGCAGGTCGGTGAAGTCGGCGTCGTTGCGGACCGCGAACAGGCCGGCGGCCTCGCCCTCGTCGGCGTTCATCTCGCGCTGGTAGCGGAAGAGTTCGGGGTCGAGGCCGAGCGCGCCGAGGTGCTCGTTCCAGCGGTCGTGGATCTCCTCGAAGGTGACGTCGAGGTGCGGGTGGGCCTTGGCGGCCTCGGCGAGGGTGTCGCGGAAGCCCTTCATGGTGCGGCGGCGGCCGCGGGCCTTCTGGTCGCCGGCCAGGCTGGGGCGTTCGGCGACCGGGAGGGAGTCCAGGGTGAGGCCGGTGCCGGGCCGGAAGGAGTACCAGAGCTCGGCGAACTTCCGCGGGTCGGAGGAGACCTGGCGGCCGCGCCACTCGCTGACCTTGCCGACCACGATGAGTTCGCCGGTGACGGTGTGCTGCCATTCCAGGGCGACGTGGCCGCAGTCGTCGGCGAGCAGGAACTTGCGCAGCACGCCGGAGGACGCGCCGCCGAGGGTGTTGCGGTGGCCGGGCAGCATCACCGAGAAGATCAGCTTGAGCAGCACGGACTTGCCGCCGCCGTTCTCCAGGAACAGCACGCCGGCGGGCGCGGGCCGGCGCTGCGGGCCCTCGGGCTCCTCACCGAACAGGCCGATCTGCTGCGGCTGCGGTTCGGGGACCGGCTCGCCGACACCGCGCAGGTCGAGCACCGTGTCGGCGTAGCGGGCGCCCGCCGGTCCGATCGAGTACAGGCGGACCCGGTTCAGCTCGTACATGTGCGGTGGTTCTCCTGGAGCGGTCAGTTCAGAACGTGGCGGGGGTGGGTCAGAGCGAGTGGAACGGCAGGCCGGCGTCGGCGACCAGCTCGTCGCTGTCGTCGGGCGGCAGCAGGGTGGCGGTGCCGTCGCTGACGGGGACGACGCCGAGGTCGAGGAGTTCGGCCATCGCGGCGCTGCCGGCCAGGTCGCGGACCTGCAACTGGTAGCGGGCGGTGGTGCGGTAGGTACCGCCGGCGTCGTCGGAGGTCTTCTGCAGGAAGCCGGAGTCGACCAAAAACGAGACCGCCTTGGAGACGATGCCCGTGGTGGAGCCGGCCAGCCGGCGGGCGTCCTTGGTGGCGCCGGTCGCGGAGCGGCGGGCCCACACCCGCCAGGCCGCCTCCAGCGCGGGGGCGGCGCTCGCCGGGTCGGTGTTGCTGCCCTCGGCCTCGGCGCGCTCCTCCAGCCGGCGGCACGCCTGCCGGACGAAGGCGTCCACGCCGTTGACGGTGACCCGGCCGAGGTAGCCGTCGTCGGCGAGGTCCTCGGGGCGGGGGAAGGCGAGCGCGGCGACGGCGAGGTGTGCGAGGCCGTGCAGGAAGCGGTCGGTGGACTCGGAGTTGGCCCGACGCGAGTAGTCGCCCATCCGGACGGCGAACACCGACTCCTCGGCAGCGGCGACAGCCATGCCCGCCCGGGCCGAGACCTCCAGCACCACCAGCCCCATCCCGGTGGCGACCGCGTCGGCGAGCCGGGCGAACGGCGAATCGTCACGGTACCGGCGGACCAACTCGGCGTACTCGGCGTCCCGGGACGGCAGCAACTTGGCCTGCAGCCCGAAGGACACCAGCCGCGCGGCCTCGGTGACATCGGCCGGACTGATCGCCGCATGCCCGGCAACGGCCGGCTCGGCGTCCTGCGGTGCCCACGCCTCGGCGCTGGTGGTCATGCGGGTGCTCCTTCGGTACGAGTGCTGCGAATGCTGCGCGGGCCGCCGACGGCATCCGTGCCACGCGGGCCACCGGCGCTACGGACGGTGTCGGTGCCGCGCGGGCCGCGGACGGGGCCGGTGCTGCGGGCGATGCCGACGCCGCGCGGGCTGCAAGCGGTGAGGGCGGTGCAGGCGCTGCGCGTGCCGCAACTGCAACGCGAAGCCAAAGCACTGCGCATACCGCAGGTACAACGCGTGCCGCGAGCAATGCCGGTGCCCTGCGGGCTGCCGACGCTGCGGGCGATGCCGGTACTGCGCGGGCCGTGGACGGGGCCGGTGCTTCGGGCGATGCCGACGCCGCGCGGGCCGCAAGCGGTGAGGGCGGTGCAGGCGCTGCGCGTGCCGCAACTGCAACGCGAAGCGAAAGCACTGCGCACACCGCAGGTACAACGCGTGCCGCGAGCAGTGCCGGTGCCCTGCGGGCTGCCGACGCTGCGGGCGATGCCGGTGCTGCGCAGGCCGCAAGCAGTGAGGGCGGTGCAGGCGCTGCACGTGCCGCAAGTGCAACGCGAAGCGAGAACGCTGCGCGTACCGCGATCACGACCTGTGCCGCAGCGCGCGCCAGAGGCACCGGGTGTGCCGCAGGCGCAGCACGAAGCGAGAGCACCGCGTGTGCCGCACGTGCGACGTGTGCCGCAACGCGCCGCGAAAGCACCGCGCGTGCCACAGGCGCAGCGTGTGCCGCAGGCACCACCTGTGCCACAACGCGTGCCGCAAGTGCGGCGCGAAGCGACAGCACCGTACGTACCAGAGGCACGACCTGTGCCGCACCGCGAAGCGCAAGCGCAGCGTGTGCCGTACGTGCGACGTGTGCCGCAATGCGCAGCGAAAGCACTGCGCGTGCCCCAAGCACTGCGCGTTGCGCAGGCGGAGCGCGTTGCGCAAGCGCAGCAGGTGCCGCAGCGCGCAGCGAGAGCGCCGCGCGTGGCACAGGTGCAGCGCGAAGCGAAAGCACTGCACGTGGCGCAAGCGCAGCGTGTGCCACACGCGCGACGTGTGCGCGCAGCGAAAGCACCGCACGTGCCGCAAGCGCAGCCCGTTGCACAGCCTGTGCCGCAGGCACCCCCTGTGCCGCACCGCGCAGCGAGAGCTCCGCACGTACCGCCCGCGTAGCGGCCTCTCATTTCGCGTCCCGGCGGTCGGCCGCCATGCCCGCGGCGTCGAGGAGGGCGCTGCCGACGATCAGGTCGGCGCCGCCGAAGCCGGGGTCGTCGAGGCGGGTGCCGTCGTCGACGGCGAAGAGCAGGCGTTCCTCGCCCTGGCGGTAGGCGGTGCCGACGGGCGGGCTGGCCGCGTGGACGGCGAGCAGGGCGACCAGGTAGGCGAGTTCCTCGCCGTCCTCGGCGAGTTCGGTGCCGCGGGCGCGGGCGTCGGCGAGCAGGCCGGAGAGTCGGCGGGGGGCGTCGGCGGGCAGGTCGAGCAGGTCGAGGGCGGTCTCCAGCTGGGCTTCGGAGAACCGGCTGTCGTCGGGGGTGGCGACCAGGTCGGGTTCGGGCAGTTCGGCGCCGAGGTGCTCGCGTTCGACGGGCGGGGTGAGCAGCAGGTCGACGAGGTCGCTGACCCGGACGGAGACGGGGGTGCGCAGTCCGGTGCCGCGGGCGAAGAACGCGTCGGTGGGCCGGGTGGCGTCCGCGAGCGGCAGGGTGAGGACGGGGGCGAGGAGTTGACCGTACAGGTCGATGCCGGTGCGGGCGGTGGGGGCGGAGAACGCCTGCCGGTCCTGTTCGGCGCGGAACAGCGGGCCGGCTTCCAGCAGGCGGGTCTGGAGCTGGGTGTGCCGGCGGATGCAGTCCTTGACGATGTCGACGAGTTCGGCGGCGCGCCGCTTGTGCTCGGCGTCGGTGCTCTCGTCGCGGGCCTTGCGGATGTTGGTGAGGATGGCGTTCTCGTGCCGGTACCGGTCGGCGATGTGGTCGAGCGCCTCGTCGATCAGGTCGGGGACGGTCTCCATCCAGTCCACCGCGCGGACGTTGCGGCGGGTGGCCTCCAGGGCGCGGCGCAGCGTCTCGGCGTACTGGACGGTGCGGTAGCGGGCCTGTTCGGCGGCGAGTTGGGCGTCGGCGAGGCGGCCGCGGCGGATCAGGACTTCGAGTTTGACCTCGGCGGCGATCTGAGCGCTCGTCACGTCGGTGTCGAGGGCGCCGACCAGGACGTTGACGGCCTCGTCGGTGGTGCGCAGGTAGACGCCGCCGTCCTGGCCGGGGACTTCCTCGATCAGTTTGAAGTCGTAGTCGCGGCGGGTGTATTCGCCGTCGGGGCCGAAGGTGCCGTAGACGGCGCGGAAGCCGCGGTCGACGCTGCCGACGTTGATGAGCGATTCGAGGACCCAGCGGGCCACCCGTTCGTGCTCGGTGACGGCGCGTGAGGGGTTCTGGGCGGCGATCCGGGGCTGGAGGCGGCTGAGGACTATGTCGCGGTCGGCGCCGGTGTCGAAGTCCATGTTGAGGGTGACCAGGTCGATGGCGGCGAGGCCGATCTCGGCCATCGTGTACGAGGCGTACTCGCCGGCCAGGTTGACCTTGCGGCTGTCGAGGTCGTGCAGCGGCGCGGTGCAGGCGAGCGCCTTGAGCCGGCGGGCGAGTCCCTCGTCGGCGGCCGGTCCGGGGGCGGGCCTGGTGGGCTGGTCTGCGATGGCGGTCACGGGGGACAAGATTAGGGCTTTCCGTGGACAGGTCCGAAACGCCCCCTTTGGGAGGAGCTGTTCCAGCGTGTTGAACACGTTCAAATTCAGGTCTAGAGTCCTTCTCGCGACACCGCGTGCCGTCTCCGGCACCCGCGTCATGAGGGGGGAGTCCCCATGTCCGACATCGCCACCGCCCCGAGCGGTTCCACCACCGCCGACCCCGGGCCCGCAGCCGCCGCCGACACCGCGCTCGTCCGACGCCGCATCAGGCGCTGGCTGTGGCTGTTCATCGTCTGCCTGGCGCTCAGCGGGCTGACCGCGTTCCCGTTGCAGACCGAGACCGGCCTGCTGGTGCGCTTCATGGACGCCAGCGGCCTCGACGGGGTGCTGCCGGCCCTGGACGCCTGGGTCGAGCGGGTCGGCGACGGCGTCGCCGACGGCTACGGCAACCACCCGTTCCTCGCCTACGGCACCGACTGGCTGGCCTTCGCGCACCTGGTGATCGCGGCCGCCTTCTGGGGCCCGCTGCGCGACCCGGTCCGCAACGTGTGGGTGATCCGCTGGGCGATGATCGCCTGCGGCGCCGTCATTCCGCTGGCGCTGATCTGCGGTCCGCTGCGCGGGATCCCGCTGTTCTGGCAATTCGTCGACATGTCGTTCGGTGTCTTCGGCGTCATTCCGCTGCTGGTGGTGCACCGGCTGATCCGTGCCCTGGAGTGGGACCAGGCCGTCCGCACCCACCACGACTTCGCCCGGGTCGTCCCCTCCCCCTGATCCGCCCCGCACGCGCGAAGGGCCACCCGCCGCACGCGCGAAGGGCCACCCGCTGCCTCGGCAGCCGGTGGCCCGTCCCGCTCCCGCTCCCGCGCGGGCGCCGTCAGCCCGCGGCGGCGGGCTCCGGCAGGCTCACCCGGCCGTCGTGCAGTTCGATCACCCGGTCGGCCTGGGCCATCAGGGTCTGGTCGTGGGTGGCGACCAGGGCGGTGACGCCCTGCGAGTGGACGACCGCACGCAGCAGCTCCATCACGGCCAGGCCGGTCTCCGAGTCGAGCTGGCCGGTGGGCTCGTCCGCGATGATCAGCGCGGGGTCGTTGGCCAGCGCCCGGGCGATCGCCACCCGCTGCTGCTGGCCGCCGGAGAGTTCGGTGGGCCGCTGCCCGGCGTGGTCGGCCAGCCCGACCAGGGCCAGCAGGGTGCGCACCCGCTCCTCGCGTTCGGCGGCGGGCAGCCGGCGCAGCCGCATCGGGACGCCGACGTTCTCGGCGGCGGTCAGCGTCGGCAGCAGGCCGAAGGACTGGAAGACGAAGCCGATCCGGTCCCGGCGCAGCGCGAGCCGGCCGTTCTCGTCGAGGCCGGCCAGGTCGGTGCCGTCCAGCGAGATCCGCCCGCTGGACGGCGAGTCGAGGCCGCCGACCAGGTTCAGCAGCGTGGTCTTGCCGGAGCCGGAGCGGCCCTTGAGGGCGGTGAGCTCGCCGCGCGCGGCGGTGAAGGAGACGCCGCGCAGTGCGTGCACGGTCCGCTCGCCGGTGCCGAAGCTGCGCCACAGCTCCTCGACCACCACCATCGGCGTGGACATGTCGGTCTCGGTCATCCCTGCGGCCCCCCGGGTGCGGTGCGGTGTGAAGGAAAGGGATCGATTCTGCTCACCCCAACTACGGTTCGCGCAAGCCCCTTCCGCTGCTCGATCAAATCTGACAGAGTCGTCCGCCATCCGGTACCGGCTGACCGGAATGGGGGGAACGGGGAACATGCTCGGCTTTGTCCTGCGTCGACTGCGCGGGCGGCTGCCGCTCGCCGCCGCGGTGCTCTTCACGGTGCTGATCGCCACAACGGCGCTGACCACACTGGTCGCCTTCAACCGCACGGTCGCCGAAGCGGGCCTGCGGCGCAACCTCGACGGCGGCAGCCGGCCGGTGGTGCAGCTGAGCGCCGACCACACCGTGGACACCCGGGCGGCGGACGACGCGAAGGCCGCCGCGCTCGGCGCCGAGCTGTTCGACGGGCTGCCGGTCACCACCCGCTCGCTCGCGCTGAGCCGCTCCTACGGGCTGCCCGGCGCGCAGAACGCCGCCAAGGAACCGGACCTGACGGTGCTGGCCGGGATCGACCACGAGCAGGTCCGGCTGACGGCCGGCCAGTGGCCGACCGCCGAGGGCTCCGCCGCCGGCCCCGGCACCGCCGGGACGGTCCGGGCGGCCGTGCCGAAGAGCACCCTGAGCCGGCTCGGCCTGGCCGAGGACGCGCTGCCCGCGCAGGTCACCCTCTCCGACCGGTTCGGCGGCCTCCCGCTGACGGTGCAGGTCACCGGCGTCTACCAGGTCGCCGACCGGGACGCCCCGTACTGGCGGCTCGACCCGCTGGGCGGCCGCGAGATCCAGGTCCAGGGCTTCACCACGTACGGGCCGATGCTGGTGGACGACGGCGTGTTCACCGCCGGCCTGCTGCCGCAGGGCCGCCGGGGCGCGCAGCTCACCGCCGACTTCTCCGCCGCCGACCCGGAGCGCGTCGAACGGGTCCGCGCCCGCGCCGACCGCCTGCCGGAACTCGCCAAGCGACTCAGCCCCGACCTCCAGCAGCAGACCGAACTGCCCGCCCTGCTCGGCGAGTTGAGCTCGGCGATGCTGGTCGCCCGGTCCAGTCTGCTGATCGGCGCACTGCAGCTCGCGGTGCTCGCCGGGGCCGCGCTGCTGCTGGTGGTGCACCTGGTCGCGGAGCGGCAGTCCGGGGAGAACGCGCTGCTCGTCTCGCGCGGCGCGACCCGCGGCCGGCTGGCCGCCTGGACGGCCGTCGAGGCGCTGCTGCTGGCGCTGCCCGCCGCCGTCCTCGCCCCGCTGCTGACCGGGCCGCTGCTGCGGCTGCTCACCTCGTACGGCCCGCTCGCCGGGCTGCCGCTGGCGCAGACCGACACCGCCGTGCGGTGGCCGGTGGCCGCGCTGTGCGCGCTGGCCTGCGTGGTGCTGGTCGCGCTGCCGCCGGTGCTGCGGCGCGGCGGCGAGCGGATGGTCTCCCGCCGGCAGGCCGTGGTCGGCACGGTGGCCCGCTCCGGCGCCGACCTGACGCTGCTCGTCCTCGCCGTGATCGCCTACCAGCAGTTGGACGCCCGCACCGGCGGCCTGTCGACGAACGCCTCCGGGCAGCTGGGCATCGACCCGGTGCTGGTCGCCGCCCCCACCCTGGCGCTGTGCGCCGGGACGCTGCTGGTGCTGCGGCTGCTGCCGTTCGCGGCCCGGGTCGGGGCCCTGCTGGCCGCCCGCGGCCGCGGCCTCGGTCCGGCGCTCGGCGGCTGGCAGCTGGCCCGCCGCCCGGGCCGGGCGAACGGCCCGGTGCTGCTGCTGGTGCTGGCCGTCGCCACCGGCGTGCTGGCGCTCGGCCAGCACGCGGCCTGGCGCGACTCGCAGCGCGACCAGGCCGACTTCGCCGCGGCGGGCGGCCTGCGCATCCAGGCCTCCGCGCTGCCCCCGATGGGCCAGGGCGGCCGGTACGCGGCACTGCCCGGCGGCGACCGGCTGCTGCCGGTGGCCGGGTTCGACCAGTGGCTGCCCGGCGACAAGAAGGGCCGGGTGATCCTCACCGACACCGCCCGCGCCGCCGCCGAACTGCGGGTGCGGCCCGACCTGTTCGACCAGCGGCCGGTCGGCGAGCTGTTCGCGCCGCTGGCCGACCCGCAGCCGGCCGGTCTGCCGCTGCCCGGCACGCCCGCCCGCATCGACCTCACCCTGGCCGTCCAGCTCGACGAGCCCGTCCGGGACCCGGCCATGCCCGCCTGGGCGGTGAGCCCGCCGACCGCCCCCGACCTGTGGCTGCAGCTGCGCGACCGCTTCGGGGCCGGCTACCGCGTCCTGGTGCAGGACCTGCCGACCAACGGCGAGCGGACCGTCTCGGTGAACCTGGACCGGCTGACCGCCGCCCCGCTCGGCTCGGTCGCCGCGCCGGTGACCCTGACCGGCATCGACCTCAGCTACGGCCGCAGCGCCGGCCAGACCTCCGGGCAGGTGACGATCCGCCGCCTCGCCGTCTCCGACACCGTCGCCGGAACGGCCGCGCCCGTCCCCGCGCCGGCCGGCTCCTGGACCGCCGCGCCCGGCTCCCCCGCCCAGGTGGCCCCCGGCCCCGACGGCGAGCACCTGGTGACCGTCGTCTACCACCCGGCCGCCGACGGCGCGGACCGGCGCGACGCCAAGCGCGCCCTGGTCTACCCGCCCGGCGGCGCCGTCTCCGGCCCGGAGGTCAAGGGCCTGGCGACCCGCGCCTACCTGACCGCCGCCGGCGCCCGGGTCGGCGACCTGATCAAGGTCCAGGTCGGCAACACCCCCCTGCCGGTCCGGATCACCGAACAGGTCACGGCACTGCCCGTGTACGGCGACAGCGCGCTGCTGCTCGACCTGCCCGGCACCGCCCGCTGGCTGAACGACCGGGGCGGCGACCTGCCGTACGTCTCCGAGTGGTGGCTGCCCGCCGCCGGGCCCGACGACCGCGCCCCGGCCGAGGCCGCCGCCGCGCTGCGCTCCGGGCCGGTCGCCCAGCAGCTGACGCTGCGCGAGGACGACGCCGCCGCCCGCTCGGGCGACCCGCTGAGCGCCGCCCCGCAGAGCGTGCTGGCCGCGCTGGCGCTGGCCGCCGCCGTCCTCGCCACCATCGGCTTCACCGCCGCCGCGGCCGCCTCCGCGAGCGAACGGGCCGCCGAGTCGGCGGTGCTGCTCGCGCTCGGCACGCCCCGACGGGTACTGCGCCGCACCGCCACCGCCGAACAGGTCGTGCTGGTCGGCATCGGCACCGGCGTCGGACTGCTGCTCGGGGCCGTGCTGGCCCACCTGGTGGTGCCGCTGGTGGTGCTGACCCCGGCGGCCCGACCGCCGATACCCGACGTCCTGGTGGGGCTGCCGCTCGGCCAGGTGCTGGCCCTGGCGGCCGGGACCGCCGCCCTGCCGCTGCTGTCCGCCGTCCTGGTCGGCGGCCGCCGCCGGGACGTCGCCGCCCGGCTCCGGTTCCAGGAGGAGAAATGAGCGCCCCCGCCCCTTGGGTCCGCACCCGGCTGCGCACCGGCCCGCTGGCCGCCCTGCTCACCGCCGCCCTGGCCTTCGCCGTGGTCTTCCTGTCCGCCGCCCTCCCCCTCGCCCAGGACCGGGGCGCGGACGCCGCACTGCGCGGCTTCCTGCACACGGCCGGCTCGACCGCCACCAGCGTGGAGGTCACCGCGGGCCTCCCGCTCGGCGGCGACCCCGCGGCGCAGCTGGACGACACCGAGGAGCGCATCCGCGCCACCGTCGACCCGGTGCTCCCGCTCGACCCGGGCGGCACGGTGTACGGACGCCGGGGCAGCATGGCGCGCTCGCTGGGCGACCCCGCCCTGGACCGGCCCGAAGGCGTCGAGCCCGAGTTCGCCGTGCAGTACCAGCACGGGGCCGAGCAGCACCTGCGGCTGACGTCCGGTCAGTGGCCCGGCGCCGTGCCGGCCGGCGACCCGATCCCGGTCGCGCTGTCGGAGGCCACCGCCAGGACCATCGGCGTCGAGGTCGGGAAGGTCTACGACGGCGGCAAGTCGGTGCTGGACCGCAACCCGCAGAGGCCGCGCCCGGACCGGATCAAGGTGGTCGGCCTGTACGCCGTCGACGACCGGGCGGACCCGTTCTGGGACCGGTTCGGCTGCGCGCTCATCGCGTGCATGAACCTCACTCCCCCCAAGGGCCCCGGTGACCGCCCGGAGCAGTACTGGTACGCCGTCGCGCTGACCGGGCCGCAGAGCGTGGCCCGGATCGGCGACTGGAGCCTCAACGTCGAGGACTACTGGCGGCTGCCGGTGCGGGTGGACGCGCTGCGCGCCGACCGCCTGAAGCAGACCTCCTTCGACCTGGCCACCGTCACCACCGGCCCGGTGGCCGTCAAGCTGACCACCGGCCTCGGCCGGCCCGGCGTGCGGGTCGTCTCGCCGCTGCGGACCCTGATCGACAACGCCTGGAAGCGGCAGGCCGCCATCGACGCGCTGGGCTACGTCGGCCCGGTCGGCGCGGCCGGGGTCGCCGCCGTGGTGCTCTGCCTCGCGGCGGCGCTGACCGCCGAGCGGCGCACCACCGAGCTGCGGCTGCTGCGGGCCCGCGGCGCCGCGATCGGCGGGATCTGGCAACGGCTGCTCGGCGAGGGCGCGTTGACGGTGCTGCCGGCCGCCGGGCTGGGCGCGCTGCTGGCCTTCGTCCTGCTGCCCACGCCGCGCTGGCTGCCCGCCACCGTCGCGGCCGCCTCGGTCGGGCTGCTCGCGCTGCTGGCCTTCCCGGTCCGCGCCGCGCTGATGCTCCGCGCGAAGGCCGGCGCCGCGCCGTCCGGCCGCCGCCGCCTGCTGGCCGAACTCGCCGTGCTGGTCGCCACCGTGGCGGCCGCCGCCCAGGTCGCCCGGCGCGGCGTGTCGCCCGCCGGCGAGGGGGTCGACCCGCTGCTGGTGACCGCGCCGCTGCTGTTCGCGCTGACCGGCGCGCTGCTGCTGGCCCGCCTCCAGCCCGCGCTGATCGGCGTGCTGGCCCGCTGGGCGGCGCGCCGCCCCGGCGCGATCGGCTTCCTCGGCCTGGCCCGGGCCGCCCGGGGCAGCGGCTCGCGCTCGCGCCCCTCGGTGCTGCCGCTGCTCGCCCTGGTGCTCGCGGTGACCTGCGGCGCGGTCGGCGCGACCGTGCTGGACACGGTGGCCGCCAAGCGCGCCACCGTCGCCCGGTACGCCATCGGCGGCGACGCCCTGGTCGGCGCCGGATCGACCAACACGCTGCCGGACTCCTTCCTCGCCGCCGCCGACCGGCTGCCGGGCGTGGACGTCTCGCTGCCGGTCTGGCTCACCGACGACGTGGTGCTGCTGGCCGACAACGGCGGCTCCGTCCGCGTCAACGTGGTGGTCGCCGACCCGGTCAAGTACGCGAAGGTCGCCGACGTCGCCGGGCGCGGCCGGTTCGACCCGGCGCCGCTGGCGGCCGCCGAACCCGGCAAGCCGGTGCCCGTCGTCGTCAGCAGCGACCTGCCGGAGGGCGAGTTCAGCCTGCGGCTGGCCGGCGGCGAGGCCGTCCGGGTGCGCACCGCGGGCGTCGCCGACGGCACCCCCGCCAAGAACGGCGCGAGCGGCACCACCGTGCTGCTGCCGCTCGGCTCGGTCACCGACCTGATGCCGCGCTTCGGCCGGCCCACCGAGTGGCTGGCCACCGGCGACGTCGACGACGCCCGGCTGCGCGCCCTGGCCGTCGAGCTGCTCGGGCCGGCCGCCGTCGGCACCCAGCCCGGCCACGTGGTGCGCACCCGCGCCGGGGAGGTCGCCGAGCTGGGCCGCGACCCGCTGCAGGCCTCCGCCGAACGCCGGTTCTGGGCGTCGGTCGGCGCCACCGCGCTGTTCGCGCTGCTGTCCGTGCTGCTCACCCTGTTCCGGGCCGGGCCGGAGCGCGCCGCGACGCTGGCCCGGCTGCGCACCATGGGCCTGCGGCCCCGGCAGGGCCTGGCGCTGATCCTCGCGGAGGCGCTGCCGCAGGCCCTGGTCGCCGCCCTCGGCGGCGCGTTGACGGCCGTCGCCTGCGTGCTGCTGATCGGCCCGGCCGTCGACATCGGACCGCTGGTCGGCGCCACGACCACCACCGGGCTGCGGCTGACCGCCGCACCGATCCTCCAACAGGCCCTCGGGCTGGCGCTGTTGGCCGCCCTCGCGGTGCTGGCCGAGACCGCCGTCACCGCCCGTCGGCAGATCACCACCGAGCTACGAGCGGGAGACAACCGATGAGCACTCCGCCCCCGAGCCTGGACGAGCTGCAACGCAAGGCACTGGCCGCCAGCGCGCCCCGCACCGTCTCGGCCGACCTGGCGATCAGCTGCGAGCGCCTGGTGCGGATCTTCTCCTCCGACGGGATCGAGGTCCAGGCGCTCCAGGGCCTGGACCTGACGGTCGACCGGGGCGACCTGGTGGCCCTGGTCGGCGCGTCCGGCAGCGGCAAGTCCACCCTGCTGAACGTCCTCGCCGGCCTGGACGCGCCCACCGCGGGCAGCGCCACCGTGGCCGGCTGCGACCTGCTCGCCATGACCGCCAAGGAGCGGCTGCGCTACCGCCGCGAGGTGGTCGGCTTCATCTGGCAGCAGACCGCCCGCAACCTGCTGCCGTTCCTGACCGCCGCGCAGAACGTCGCCCTGCCGATGCAGCTGCGCTCCGGCCACCGCGCCGCCCGGAAGCAGCGCGCCCGGGTCGACGAGCTGCTGGAGGCGCTGGACATCGGCGACCTGGGCGGGCGCCGCCCGTCCGAGCTCTCCGGCGGCCAGCAGCAGCGCGTCGCCATCGCGGTCGCGCTGGCCAACGACCCGGCGGTGCTGCTCGCGGACGAGCCCACCGGCGAGCTCGACTCGGAGACCGCCGTCGGCATCTTCGAGGCGTTCCGAACCGTCAACCGCGACCTCGGCACCACCGTCGTCGTGGTCACCCACGACCCGATGGTGGCCGGCGAGGTCCGCCGCACCGTCGCCATCCGCGACGGCCGCACCAGCAGCGAGGTGCTGCGCCGCACCGTCACCGACGAACACGGCCAGGAGACCGTCAGCGAGCGCGAGTACGTGATGCTCGACCGCACCGGCCGGGTCCAGCTGCCCGCCAAGTTCCTCGCCGCCCTCGGCATGGAGCACCGGGTCGCCGCCGACCTGGCGGCCGACCACATCGAGCTCCGCCCGGACGACACCGACTGACGCCTCAGCCGCCGGCCGGCGCCGCCAGCAGGCGGCGCAGCGCCGTCGGGGTGTGGCCGAGGTGGCGGCGGGCGGTGCGGGTGAGGTGCGCCTGGTCGGCGTAGCCGAGGTCGGCGGCGAGCGCGGCCAGGCCGGTCTCGCCGGCCTCCAGGCGGTCGAGGGCACTGGCCAGGCGGACGCGGTGGCGGTAGTGCGTGACGGAGACGCCGAGCTCGCGGGGGAAGGCCCGGCTGAGCCGGTACGGGGAGGCGCCCACCAGTTCGGCCAGTGCGAGCAGCGTGCCGGAGGCCGGGTGGTCGGCGGCGATCGCCTCGCGGGCGGCGGCGACCAGGGCCCGGTCCTTCGCGGCGGCGGGCCGCTCGTCCGCGCAGGGCGCCGGCCCGGTCGCCGTCCGGGTGACGGTGGCGGCCAGCAGGGCGAGCAACTGCTCGGTGAGCGCGTAGTCGACGTCGCCGTCGCGCGCGGCCCGCAGCGCCCGGCGGTGGGCCAGGTCGAGCGGCGGGTCGACGTAGAACGAGCCCTTCCGGGGCCGGTCGGCGTCCCCGGCGAGGGTGCGCCAGAGCGCGGGCGTGACGGTGATCGCCGTGCAGTGGTCGCCGCCCGCCGGGTGCGCGAAGGCCTCCTCCTCGCCGGGCGCCCCGAGGTAGCCGAGGCTCGGGTCGAGGTCGGCGGCCGTCCCGCCGGATCTGCGGCGGAAGCGGCCGCGGCGGACCAGCACCACCCGGTGGCCGCCGTGCACCTCGGGCGGTGACCAACGGGTGTGGTCGCTGCGGCAGGCGACGGCGCTGAGGTCGAAGTCGGGCCTGGATGCGACGGTTCGGACGGAGAGCACCGCCGCACGGTACCCGGCGGGTCCGACAACCGGCGGCCCTCGCAAGGATGTTCAAGACCCGGGCGGGCGGGGTGCGGCAGGCTCCTCTCCGAGGCCGCGAACGGCCTTTCCATTGTGAGGAGTTACCCGTGTCCGTTCTTACCCGACTCGCCTCCGTCGCGCTGGACTGCGCCGATCCGGTGGCGCTCGCCGCGTTCTACCAGCAGGCCACCGGCTGGCAGCTCACCGACAGCAGCGAGGAGTACGCCGCCCTCCAGGCCGGCCCCGACGGCCCCGGCCTGTCCTTCGTCCGCGTCCCCGACCACCGCGCCCCGCAGTGGCCCGAGGGCGACAAGCAGCAGCACCTCGACTTCACCGTCGCCGACCTCGCCACCGCCGTCCCCCACCTGCTCGCCCTCGGCGCCAAGCGGCCCGAGTTCCAGCCCGGCGGCGACGACTGGACGGTCCTCACCGACCCGGAGGGCCACCCGTTCTGCCTGATCCCGGCCGCCTGAGGCGAGTTCGAAGGCGCCGCGGACGCTGACCGGGCCGCTCTTCCCGGCGGGCGGGCGGCCCGGGTTGCTCGCCGTCGGGTGGCGTGAACCAGGACACCGCGAGTCCGGTCAGGCGGCGGCCTGCCGGAATCGGGGTGTCCTGGCGTGGTGGGGGCGTGGCGGCGGCCGGCGGGGGCGTCAGATCTCCGGTTCCCACGCGAACAGCCGGTCGAACAGCTCCGGGTCGCCGGTGAGCTTCAACTCCCGTACCGGGATGCGGCAGTAGAACATCAGCAGCAGGTCGCTCGCCGTGCCCTCGGCGCTCGCGGTGGGGGTGGCGTCCGCCGGGACGGGGACCAGGGTGGAGCCGGCAGCGGAGAGGGCGTTGCGCCAGGAGCGGCCCTCGGTGGCGTGGTAGTCGGCGGTGGACGGCTCGTGCGGCCAGGCCTCGGTGGTGGTGCAGATGGTGGCGAGGAACTCCGTCACGCCGTCGATCGCGATGTCGGTCGGTATCGGCTCGGCGAAGCCCGCGGCGAACTGCGCGTCCCAGGTGTGCATGGTGATCTCGTGCAGCTGGCGGCGGGCGACGGCGGCGCTGTTCAGCGGGCTCTGCGACTTGCCCCACCAGCCCCAGCAGGTGCGGTCGGGCCCGGCCTCGCGCAGCGCGTCGAGCAGCAGCTCGGCGGACTCGGCGAGCCAGCCGACCAGGGCCTCGCGCTCCTCGGGGGCGCTCGCCGGGCCGATCGGGTCCAGCTTGCGGGTGGCGGCCGGACCGGCGGCGACCGTCGCGGCCCAGGCGCGACGGCCCACGCCGATGTGCTCGGCGAGGTCGCGCAGCGTCCAGCCCGGGCAGGAGGGCACCGGCGCGTCGAGGTCGGGCGCGGCGGCGATCGCGGCGCGGAAGGCCGTCGCGCGGTCGTCGATCAGGCGCAGCAGCTCGTCGAAACCGGGGGCCGCGAAGTCAGAAGTGTGTTCCACGCCGGGAGTTGTACCAGCCGCGCCCGCCCGCCGACCAGTGGTTTTCTCCCGGGCGCGGGCGGTCACCAGCGCATCCGGACGTCCTCCGCCCAGCCCAGCAGCCCGTGCACCGCGACGCGGTGGCCCTCGTCGGTGCGGATGCTGCCCCGGTAGTGGCCGAAGCACTGGTCGGTGCGGTTGGCGAGCAGCCCGGCCTCGGTGCGCACCCGGCGGTCGTGGAACGGGGTGAAGGTGAGGTCGACCTGGTCGCTGCCGGGGGTGGTGATCCGCCAGGGGGCGAGCGGGTCGGCGGGGTCGTACGCCCAGTCGAGCTCGCTGCCGATCTTGCTGAGTCGGCCGTCCACGCAGAGCGCGTTCTCGGTGGAGCCGGTGCCGACCGTCCACTGCCCGCCGAACTGGAGCCCGACGACGTGCCCGTCGGTGCGGCCGGACGCGGCGCCCCAGTTCCAGCCGAGCGAGCGCGGCCAGCGGCCCCGGCCGTGGTCGAGCACGCCCCAGGCGTCCTCGTCGAACGCGTAGCTGCGGTCGCCGAGGCGGACGGTGCCGGTGGCGGGGCGGGCGGTGTGCTTGGAGGTGTACTGGAAGCGCTTCCCGTCCCAGGGGACCACCACGGACAGCGTCTCGTGCCCGTCCGGCAGCGCGACCAGCAGATCCACTTCGAGCGGCCGCAGGTCGGCGGTGAGGGCGCGGGCGGAGAGCCGGGTGCCGCCCTTCTCGTGACGGATCGCCACCCGGACCTGCCGGCGGCTCGGCCGCTCGGGCCCGACCACGACGTCCGCGCCGTGCGGCCCGCCGGAGCCGGCGACGCCCTCCGGCAGCGTGCCGCGCCGCAGCGGCGATCCGGGGGCGAGGGCGGTGCGTTCGTGGTCCTCCAGCACGCCGTGGGCGTCCCAGGCCAGGAAGTGCACCGCGTCGAGGGTGAGGAAGTCCAGGTCGCTGACGGTCAGCGCGACCAGGTGCGTGGGCGTGGTGACGCACCAGTACTCGAACCGCTTGGTCCGCCCCCATCCCCGCAGGTTGGCGCGGTGCAGCGGGGTCCGCGACCAGCCGACCGCGGCGGGGTCGAGCCGCCCGTCGGGCCGGCACAGATCGACGGGCTCGGTGATCTCACGCTCATGGGTCGCCATCCGCGCACCCTACTGCCCCGGACGTCGGCGGGCACAGGCTCGGCCCCGCGGCCCGACTCACGGGCGGCGGGGCCGAGTTGTACGCGGCGGGGCCGAGTGGCGTGCGGCGGGCTACTTCGCGGCCGCGCCCTCCGCGACGGCCGGCTCGGTGGGCACCGCCCTGAGGGTGGCGGCGCGGCGGACGCCGGGGATGGCGAGGGTGACCAGGCCGGCCAGCACGGCCGCCCCGGCGCCGATCAGGAAGGCGGTGCGGAAGCCGCTCTCCGACGGCAGTGCGTGGCCGTGGAAGTCGGTGGTCAGGTGCGCCAGCACCACGCCGATGACGGCCGAGGAGGTGGAGGTGCCGATGGAGCGCATCAGCGCGTTCAGGCCGTTGGCGGCGGCGGTCTCGGAGGCCGGGACGGCGCCCATGATCAGTGCGGGCATGGCCGCGTAGGCGAACGCGATGCCGCCGCTGATCAGGCAGGAGAACACCAGCACGCCCCAGGCGTGGCCCATCAGGGCGAGCGCGGCGAGGTAGCCGGCGGTGATGATCACGGCGCCGACCAGCAGCGAGACCTTGGGGCCCTTGGCGCGCGACAGCTTGGCGGAGATCGGCGACAGCAGCATCATCACCAGGCCGGCGGGGGCCATCCACAGGCCCGCCTGCACCATGGACTGGCCGAGGCCGTAGCCGGTGCTGGTGGGCAGCTGGAGCAGCTGCGGGGAGACCAGGCTCATCGCGTACATCGCGAAGCCGATCACCACGGAGGCCAGGTTGGTCATCAGCACCTGGCGGCGGGCGCTGGTGCGCAGGTCGACCAGCGGCTGTTCGGTGCGCAGCTCCCACCAGCCCCAGACCGGCAGGACGACGGCGGCGACGGCGAACATGCCGAGCGTGGAGCCGGAGGCCCAGCCCCAGTCGCCGCCCTTGGAGACGCCGAGCAGCAGGGCGACCAGGCCGATGGTGAGGCCGACGGTGCCGACCACGTCGAAGCGTCCGCCGGAGCGCACCGGCGATTCGGGGACGAGCACGACGACGGCGCCGGCGATCAGCACGCCGAGCGCGGCGGAGATCCAGAACAGCGCGTGCCAGTTGATGTTCTCGGCGATGACGGCCGACAGCGGCAGGCCGAACGCGCCGCCTATGCCGAGCGAGGAGCTCATCAGCGCCATCGAGGAACCGAGCTTCTGCGGCGGCAGTTCGTCGCGCATGATGCTGATGCCGAGCGGGATGACGCCGGCGCCGACGCCCTGCAGGGCGCGGCCGACGATCATCGGCGCGAGGGAGTCGCTGAGGCCGCAGACCATCGAGCCGACGACCAGCAGGGCGAGGCTGATCAGCAGCACCCTGCGCTTGCCGTACATGTCGCCGAGTCGGCCGAGCACCGGGGTGGCGACCGCGCCGGCCAGCAGGGTGGCGGTGATCGCCCAGGACGCGTTGGCGGCGGTGGTGTGGAGCAGCTGCGGCAGTTCGGGGATCAGCGGGACGACCAGGGTCTGCATCAGCGAGACCACGATGCCCGCGCCGGCGAGCACTCCGACGACGGGGCCGGTGCGTGCCTGACTCATGGGGTTCTTCTCTTCTCTGACTGGATATGCATGATGCACATAATGTGTACCATACATATTTACTGCTCGCGGGATATGCTGCCGAACAGTGACGCCCGGGACGGAGGAGCATGCGGCACACCGAGGAACTCGCCCTGATCGAGCGGGAGATCATGCTGCTCGGCCGCCATCAGGTGCTCACCGCGGCCCGCGTCTCCAGCGGCCCCGAGAGTCTCGACCGCAGCGCCTACACCCTGCTCAGCCGGATCGAGACCGAGGGCCCGCTCACCATCGGCCAGCTCGCCGAGGCGTTCGGCCTGGACACCTCCACCGTCAACCGGCAGACCGCCGCCATGCTGCGGGCGGGCCTGGTCGACCGCATCCCCGACCCGGACGGCGGGGTGGCCCGCAAGCTGCGCATCACCGAGGACGGGCTGCGCCGCCTGCACCACGACCGCGACTACTCGCTGCGCGGGCTGGCCAAGGTGGTCGACGACTGGTCGGCCGAGGACCTCGCCGCGTTCGCCGCGATACTGGAGCGCTTCAACCGCGACATCGAGAAGATCCAGGGCCGCCCCTGGCCGCGCGCCTGACGCCCGCCCGTCCGCACCGCGGCGCCCGAGCCCGCGCGTCAATTCGCGCCGCCGGACGCTCCCCCGACCGCGTTGCACCCCGCCGCCCCCCGAGCGGGCCGACCGGTGCGGCAGCGTCCGGGAACCGGCGGGTAAAACCTGTCACCGGGCACCCGGCAGCCGCCCCCGGGCGAAACGATCAGGCCCTACGATCGCCCCAGGAGCGGGTGCCCGGGGCCCCGGGTCGGACCGCGCGGGAAAGGGCGGACGAGGCGAAGTGGCCGAAACGGTGATTGATCTCAACGCGGACCTCGGCGAGGGCTTCGGCCGCTGGAGCCTCACCGACGACGAGGCCCTGCTCTCGGTGGTCACCAGCGCCAACGTCGCCTGCGGCTTCCACGCCGGCGACCCGTCCACCATGCGCCGGGTGTGCGCGCTGGCCGCCGAGCGCGGGGTGCGGATCGGCGCCCAGATCTCCTACCGCGACCTCGCCGGATTCGGCCGCCGCGCCATGGACGTCCCGCCGGAGGAGCTCGCCGACGAGGTCGCGTACCAGATCGGCGCCCTCCAGGTGTTCGCCCGCGCGGCCGGCTCCCGGGTGTCGTACGTGAAGCCGCACGGCGCCCTCTACAACCGGGTGGTGCACGACAACGAGCAGGCGGAGGCGGTGGTTTCGGGCGTCCTGCGCTCCGGCGCGATCAGCGACGGCCCGCTGCCGCTGCTCGGCCTGCCCGGCTCCCGGCTGCTGGCCGTCGCGGAGGGCGTGGGCCTGCCGGTCGTCACCGAGGCGTTCGCCGACCGCGCCTACACCTGGGCCGGCACCCTGGTGCCGCGCCGCGACCCCGACGCCGTGGTGCACGACCCGGAGACGGTCATCGCCCGCGCCGTCGGCATCGCCCGCGACGGCGTCGTCACCGCCGTCGGCGGCGAGCCGATCGCCGTCCGGGCCCGCTCGCTCTGCGTCCACGGCGACACCCCCGGCGCGGCCCAACTCGCCTGGCGGATCAGGGGCGCGCTGGCCTCGGCGGGCCTCCGGGTGGAGGCCTTCAGCTGACCGGCGGCCCGCCCCGGAAAATTTCTCGAACCGGTGCCGCCGCACGCGCCCGCAACGGCCCCTTCCCCGCCCTCCACGGCACCCGCACACACCCGCCACCACCACCCGCGAGCGTGGCGGCGACCCCCCTCGCAAACCCCGCGCGCCGGGGCCCACAAGCCTCCTCCGCATGGCCTCTGACCTGGTGTTTTCCCGGATTTCGCCTAGGGTTGGGGCACTGCCGGAGACGTCGGAGGGGACACCATGACGCACGCGTACGACGCCAGCTCGATCGAGGTGCTGGAGGGGTGGGAAGCGGTCCGCAAGCGGCCCGGGATGTACATCGGATCGACCGGCGAGCGCGGACTGCACCACCTGCTGGACGAGGTGGCCGATTCGGCGATGAACGAGGTGCTGGCCGGACGCGCCCGCCGGGTGGAGGTCGTCCTGCTGGCCGACGGAAGCGTGCGGGTCGACCACGACGGCACCTACCGGGAGGGCCTGGAGCGGCAGTTGACGGTCATGGCATCCCACTACTGGCTCCGCTGGGACCGCCACTCGATCGGCATGGGCGTCAGCCTGTTCGTGGTCAACGCGCTGTGCGACCGGCTGGTCGCCGAGGAGCGGCGCGACGGCGTGACGATCCGCCAGGAGTACGCCCGCGGCGAGCCGGTCGCCGCGCTGCACCCGACGGGCCCGGCGGAGGACACCGGGACGACGATCACCTTCCGTCCCGACCCGGAGATCTTCGAGACGGTCACGTTCGACCACGCCACGCTGGCCGAGCGCCTCCGCGAACTCGCCCTGCTGAACCGCGAATTGGACCTGACCCTGACCGACGCCCGGGGCGACGCCCCGCACACCGAGCGCTTCCACGCCCCGGACGGCGTCCGCGAGTTCCTCGCCCACCTCGGCGCCGACCCCGCGCAGGCCGTGGTCGTCGAGCGCGCGGACCACCGGATGGGCGGGACGATGGAGATCGCCCTCGCCCCGGCCGGCGACGCCGAACCAAAGCTGGCGCAGTTCGCCAACTCCCGCCCGACGCGCGGCGGGACGCACGTGGCGGGCTTCCGCGACGGCGTGACGGCGGCGCTCGGGGCCAACGCCCGGGTGACGGCGGTCGTCTCGGTGAAGCTGGACGCGCCGTCCTTCGAGGGCAGCGTCCGCGACGTCCTCGGCAACCCCGAGGTCCGGACCTGCGTCGCCGAGGCCGTCCGACAGGCCCTGGAGGCCCGGCACCCGTGACGCACCACGGCCGCCCCGCACGGAGCGGGGCGGCCGTTCCCGTGCCCGTGCCCGTGCGAGCCTCAGACCGCGGAGCGGGTGACCCGGCGGAAGGCGAACCACACCAGGACGGCGGAGGCCGCCAACAGCAGCCCGGTCTCGACCAGTTGCATCGGCAGCAGGTGCGAGAGCGGGTGGATGCGGCTCCACGCGGAGGTGGCGCCGTCGCACTCGGCGTACTGGCGCAGGCAGTCGGTGGACGAGATCCTGGTGCCGTCCGGGAACTGGAGGCCCGACTCGACCAGCCAGGCGCCCCGCTCCGGGCGCATCCCGGGCGCGTGGCCCGGGCCGACGGGCGACGTCACGGTCGTCAGCGGCACGAAGTGCACCCGGATGTTGCGCACCAGCAGCTCCGCCAGGGCGACCACCGCGCCGGTGGCCAGCACGGCCGGCACGGTGCGGCGCAGCAGCGCGCCCAGCGCGGCGCCGACGGCCAGCGCGAACAGCGACCAGGCGAGCGGCGCCAGGCCCAGCGAGGCGTAGCTGAAGCCCGGGAACGCCCCCGCGTAGGGCGACCAGCCGTTGCGCACGTCGCTGTTCCAGACCCAGCTGACCAGCGCCGACAGCACCCCGACGGACACCAGCACCAGCAGCGCGGGCGCCAGCAGCCGGGCCCGCAGCCAGCGGGCGGGGGCGACCGACTGGGCCAGCACCGTACGGATGGTGCCGCGCTCGTACTCCTCGGCGAGCAGCGGTGCGCCGAGGGTCATGCCGACCAGCAGCGGGACGCCGAACATGGCGGGTTGCAGCGCACCGGTGAACCAGGAAGTGAGTGTCTCGCCGAACGGGGTGTCCTCCCGGCAGCGGGGGTTCTGCCAGCCCCCGACCGTGGAGCACTCCATGCGATTCGCCCAGTCGTGCAGCGTGCTGAGCCGCCAGTGCGTGTACAGCAGGGCGATGCCGACGACCAGCAGCACGCCGCCGTACACGCGGGCGGTGAGGCGGGTCTGCCGCCAGGCAAGCCAGGCGGGTCCGCGCAGCCGCAGCCGCTCGGGCCGGGACGGGGCGGGCGCGGGGTCCGCGACGTGGTCGCGGGTCAGGTCGGCGGTGCTCATGCGGCGGCCTCGCTCGTGGTCGTGGGCGTCCGGTCGGTGGCGGGGTTGCGCAGGTAGGCGAGCAGCAGTTCCTCGAAGCGGGGGCGGCTCGCCTCCCACGGCCCGGGCACCGGCCCGGCCGTGCGCAGCAGCCCGGTGGCCTGCCGGCCGGAGACCCGCCACTCCACCGCCTCGCCGGGCGGCCGGGCGGTGTCGGCCAGGCCGGTCACCAGCCGGTGGCCGTCGAGGATCTCGTCGAGGTCGCCGGCCAGCCGGATCCGTCCGGACTGCACCAGCAGCAGGTGGTCGGCGACGCCCTCCAGTTCGGCCATGACGTGCGAGGAGATCACCACGGTGGTGCCGTTGGCCTCGACCTCGGACATCAGGATGCCGGTCAGCTCGTGCCGGGCCAGCGGGTCCATGTCGGCCAACGGCTCGTCCAGCAGCAGCAGTTCGGCGCGCTTGCCGAGTGCGAGGGCGAGCGCGACCCGGCTGCGCTGGCCGCCGGAGAGCGTGCCGACCCTGGCGCGCGGGTCCAACTCGGCGAGCTCGACGACGCGTTGGGCTGCCGCCCGGTCCCAGCCCGGGTTCAGCTCGGCGCCCATCCTGAGCGTGTCGTCGACGGTGAACGAGCGGTACAGCGGCTTGTCCTGGGTCACGTACGCGACCTTCGCGCGCTGCGCGGCGGTCACCTCGCCGGCGCCGGCGGCCCCCAGTACCCGCAACTCGCCCTCGGACGGGGCGAACAGGCGCGCGGCCAGGCCCAACAGGGTGCTCTTTCCGGCCCCGTTGGGGCCGACCAGTCCGCAGATCCGCCCGGCCGGCACGGTGAACGCGCAGTCGCGCAGCGCCCACTTCCCCCGCCGGTAGCTCTTGCCCAACTCCACTGCCTCAAGCGCGATTCGGCTGTCCGTCACGCGTCCCCACCCTCCGGTCGATTCCTTCACGTCGTTGCCGCTGCCTCAGGCCGGGCCGGCGTCGAAGCCCTGCTCCAGCACGTCCGCCATCAGTGCGGCGATGTCCTCGCGGTCCAGCCCGGCGCTCCTCGCCCGGCCCACCCAGGCGGTCAACTCGGCCCGCAGCGGCCCGTCCTGGGCGGCCTCGGGCCGGGCGAGCGAGCGGAGCACGAACGTCCCGAGCCCCGGGCGGGGCTCCACCAGCCCCTCGCGTTCGAGTTCACGGTAGGCCTTCAGCACGGTGTTGGGATTCACCGCCGTCCGTTCCACCACTTCCCGGGCGGTCGGGAGCTTGTCTCCGGGCTGGAGCACGCCGAGCCGCAACGCCTGCTTGGTCTGCTGCACGATCTGCTGGTAGGTCGGGACGCCGCCGCGCCGGTCCAGGCGGTACTCGATCACGCCGAAACCACCCTTTCACTAATTGATTAGTGAAAGGGTGGTGCAAGCCTGCCGGTCCGTCAAGTTCCCTGTTGGGAGCGGGTGTTCCGGCCGAATAAGCGGTTGCCGCCCACCGCGCCGGGGTGCTCTGCTCGCCCCCATGGACATCCGCCTGCGCACCGAACGGCTCACCCTGCGCCGCCTCTCCCCCGCCGACCTGCCCGCCGTCACCGCGCTCTGCGGCGACCCGGAGGTGATGCGGCACCTGGAGGACGGCCGCCCGCTGACGCCCGCGCAGGTCGCCGAGGAGGTGCTGCCGGCCCTGCTGCACGACTACCGGCGGCTGCCGGACGGGCTCGGCTGCTGGGCGCTGGCCACGCCCGAGCGGCCGTTCCTCGGCTGGGCCGCGCTGCGCCCCGCCCACTCGGTGGGGCTGGAGACCGGCCCGGACGGCGGGCTGGAACTCGGCTACCGACTGCTGCCCGCCGCCTGGGGCCGGGGCTACGCGACGGAGGCGGCCGCGGCACTGGTGCGCGTCGCGTTCGCCGAACTGGGCGCGCACCGGGTGGTGGGCACCACCATGGCGGTGAACTCCGCCTCCCGCCGGGTGCTGGAGCGGGCCGGACTGCGCCACGTCCGGACGTTCTTCGAGGACTGGCCGGACCCGATCCCGGGCTCCGAACACGGCGACGTGGTCTACGAGCTGACCCGCGCGCAGTGGACGGCGGGGCAGCACGGCTGAGCGTCCCGTCCCACCCGCGCCGCCAGTCCGACAAGCTGCGAATCGTCCGGTATGCCCGGTTGCGAAGTCCCCGACACCTGGTGCCCCTATCATGCGGCCCACACCGGACCGCGCCCCCGAGCCGCCGGGCCGCCCCACGAGCGAACAGGACTGACGCCATGCTGAACCACCGAGCGATATCCGCGGGGGTTGTCCGGTGATCGACTGGTTCCACGGCGCCGTCCTCGGCCTGCTCCAGGGCCTGACCGAGTTCCTGCCGGTCTCCTCCAGCGCCCACCTGCGGGTGTTCTCCGCCCTGCTCGGCTGGGACGACCCGGGCGCGGCCTTCACGGCCGTGACGCAGCTGGGCACCGAGTCCGCAGTGCTGATCTACTTCCGCCGCGACATCGGCGCGATCATCAAGGCCTGGACGCTGTCGCTGTTCAAGGCCGAGTGGCGGCGCGACCAGAACGCCAGGCTCGGCTGGTACGTGATCGTCGGCACGCTGCCGATCGGCATCATCGGCAAGCTGTTCCAGGACACCATCGAGACCACCCTGCGCGACCTGCGGCTGATCGGCACCACGCTGATCGTCTTCGGCCTGATCCTCGCCGTCGCCGACCGCTCCCGCGCGGTCCGCAACGCCCGCCCGATCAGCTCGCTGACCTTCCCGCACGCGCTGATCTACGGCGCCGCCCAGTCGCTGGCCCTGATCCCGGGCGTCTCCCGTTCCGGCGGCACCATCAGCGCGGGCCTGTTCCTCGGCTACAGCCGGGAGGCGGCCGCCCGCTACTCGTTCCTGCTCGCCATCCCGGCGGTGCTCGCCTCCGGCGGCCTCGAACTGCTCAAGATCGGCGAGGGCCCGGCCCCCGCCTGGGGCCCGACCATCCTGGCCACGCTGATCGCCTTCGCGGTCGGCTACGCGGCCATCGCCTGGTTCCTGAAGTACATCTCGCACAACAGCTTCATGCCGTTCGTGATCTACCGCGTCCTGCTCGGCATCACGATCATCGCCCTCGTCGCCACCGGCACCCTCACCCCCGACGCCGGCGCGGTGCACTGACCCCCCACCCCACCGCAGGGGCGGACGACCCGCCCGCCCCTGCGCGCCCCCGTCATTCCGGGTTCGCCCACTCCTCGCGGAGCACGCCGAACAGCACCCGGTCGTAGCGCCTGCCGTCCAGCAGCACGGCCTCCCGGCGGCGGCCCTCCTCGCGGAAGCCCAGGCGGACGAAGGCGCGCACGGCGCGCTCGTTGCCGCTCCAGGTGTCCAGCTCCACCCGGTGCAGCGGGAACGCGCGGAAGAGGTGGTCCGCCAGCACGCGCACCGCGTCGCTGCCGTGGCCGCTCCCCCAGAACTCCCGCTCGCCGATGGTGATGCCCAGCGTGGCCGAGCCGCCGAGCAGGTCCACCTCCCGGTAGTCGGCCATGCCGATCACCCGCCCGCCAGCCAGCTCCTCGACCGTCAGCATGGCCGACTCCCGGGGGTCCAGGCGCAGCATGGTGTCGAAGCCGCGGCCGATCGCCTCCGCCGTGACGGGGCCGAAGCCCGGGTCGCCGGCCGTGGCCCAGTGCACCACCTCGGGGTCGTTGCGCCACCGGAGATGGTGCTCCGCGTCCTCGGCGCGCAGCGCGCGCAGCCGTGTCAGTCTTCCTTCGAACATCGCGCCACCCTAACGGCCGTCCACCGGACCCGACATGCCATTTTCTTCCTTGCCATTCGATCATTTGTGCGATTGGATCCGGTGCCATGACGCTCGCTTGGAAACTGGTCGTGGACAGCGCCGACGCCTCCTCCCTCGCCGCATTCTGGGCCGCCGCCCTGGAGTACGAGGTCGAGAACCCCACCGCGCTGATCGACTCGCTGCTCGCCGCGGGCCGCCTGCCCGCCGCCGCCGTCCTCGAACTCCCCGACGGCCGCAAGGAGTTCCGCGGCTACGCGGCCGTCCGCCACCCCGAGGACCCGTTCGACCCGTTCAGCGGCACCGGCCAGGGCCGCCGCATCCTGTTCCAGAACGTGCCGGAGCCCAAGTCCGGCAAGAACCGCCTGCACCTCGACATCCACTCCGGCGGGCAGCTGGACGCCACCGTCGCCCGCCTGGAGTCCCTCGGCGCCACCCGCGTCCAGGAGCACGACCAGGGCCCGATCGGCCACTGGTGGATCATGCTCGACCCGGAGGGCAACGAGTTCTGCGTCGCCTGACGGCGGCTCGTCACGCCTCCGCCCGGCCGCCCGCCAACCGGTCCCCCAGCGGGGTGCGGTGGTAGAGGACGCGGCGGCCGAGGCGGGTGCGGTCGACCAGGCCGGTGTCGCGCAGGACGGCCAGGTGGCCGCCGACGGTGCCGACGGACTGGCCCATCAGGGCAGCGAGTTCGCTGGTGGTGGCCGGGACGTCCAAGTGGCGGAGGATCACCGTGCGGCCGGCGCCGATCAGCCGGGCCAGCGCCCGGTCGTCGCCGCCCACCGCCCCGCCGGGGACGCCCGTGCCGCGCGCCGGGTACACCAGCGCGTGCGGGCGGCCCGGCGCCTGGCACAGCCAGGAGCTGCGGTGGGCGCTGACCGGGACGAACAGCATCCCGTCCGGCCCGATCCGGTGGTCCGGCCCGGGCCGGTCGCTGAACCGGATGGCGTCGGCGCCGACCCACGCGCTGCGACGGCTCATCAGGTGCAGGGCGCGCGGCCAGCCGTGCGCGGCCAGCAGGCCGGCCCGGTGCGTGACGTCCCGCTGCAGGACGGCCCGCCGGGCGGGCCACTCGGCGGCCAGGTGGGTGTCCCAGACCGCCCGGAACAGCGCGGCGGCCCGCGCCCCGTGGCCGCGCCCGGTCAGCCAGTCCAGGTGCCGGTCGCCCTCCCAGCAGTGCGCCAGCGACAGCCGCAGGCTCTCCCCGACGGCCTCGTCCGGCACCCGCGCCACCTCGGCGAGCTCGGACTCCAGGGTGGTCTCCATCCCGCCGCCGGGCGGCAGCGTCAGATGGTCCGGCAGGTACTTGGTGGCCGAGACCAGCGCGACCAGCCCCCGCGCGTACGAATCCGCCCGCAGCCGGGCGTGGAACTCCACCCGGTGCCGGGCGTGCCACTCGGGATGCCAGGATTCGCCTGCGGGACGGGCGAGTTGGACGATCGTGGCCAGGGTCTCCGCGAACGGCGACAGCGCGAACCGGGAGCGCGACAGCGCCCGCGAGTCCAGCCTCAGCAGCACCACGGCAATCCCCGCCCCTCCCCCGGCTTTCGGCGCACGGCGAAACAATAGAGGCCCGGCGACGCGGGCCCGCACACTCCGCGGGTGCTTCCACCACTCCTTCACCACTCCGGCTTCCGCTGGTTCTTCACCGGCCGCGCGATCTCCCTGCTCGGCAGCGCGATGGCACCGGTGGCACTGGCGTTCGCGGTGCTCGACGGCTCCGGCCGGGCCGCCGACCTGGGCGTCGTGCTCGCCCTGCGGACCCTGCCGCTGCTGGCGTTCCTGCTGCTCGGCGGCGCGGTCGCCGACCGCCTGCCGCGCCGCACCGTCCTGCTCACCACCCACCTCGGGGCGGGCCTCACCCAGGGCCTGGTCGCCGGGCTGCTGCTCACCGGCCACTACGCGCTCGGGCCGGTCGCCGCCCTGGAGTTCCTCAACGGCCTGCTCACGGCGTTCATCTCCCCCGCCCTGGTCGGGGTACTGCCCGAACTCGTCCCGCGCGACCAACTGCGGCCCGCCAACGCCCTGTTGGGCATCGTCGGCAACGGCAGCAAGGTGTTCGGCCCCGCCCTGGCCGGGCTGCTGGTGGCGGGCGCGGGCCCCGGCTGGGCGGTGGCGGGCGACGCGCTGAGCTACCTGCCCGCCGCGCTCTGCCTGTCCCGGCTGCCCGCCGGCCGGATCGCCGCCCGGCGCACCGCCCTGCTGCCGCAGCTGCGCGCCGGCTGGGCGGCGTTCCGGGGCACCCGCTGGATCTGGTGGACCACCTGGTCGTACTGCGCCACCAACCTGCTGCTCACCGGCCCGTGGCAGATCCTCGGCCCGCAGCTGTCCGGCCCCGCGCTGTGGGGCGCCCTGCTCGCCGCCCGCGGCGCCGGCCTGCTGCTGGCCGGCGCCGCGCTCTACCGCCTCGCCCTGCCCCGGCTGCTCGCGGCCGGCCAACTCGCTGGCCTGGTACTGCCGTTGCCACTGCTCGCGCTCGGCCTGCACGCCCCCTTCCCCTGGGTCCTGGCCGCGGCCCTCGCCGCCGGGCTGGGCAGTGCCCTCGCCGCCACCGCCTGGGACACCTCGCTCCAGGAGCACCTGCCGTCCGCGGTGCTGTCCCGGGTCGCCGCGCACGCCGACGTCTTCTCCTACCTGGCCATCCCACTGGGCCAGTTGGCCTGCGGCCCGCTCGCCACGCACTACGGCCCGACCGCCGTCGCCACCATCGCCGCCCTCGCCCAGACCGCCCCCGCCCTGCTGCCCCTGCTCGCCCGGTCCGTCCGCACCCTGCCGCACGGCGCTGCCGCAGCATGACGTTCCGCCAGACGATCCGGAACCCCGTGCAGGCCTGCGGCCCGCTCGCCTCGCACGCCGACGTCTTCCCCCACCTGGCCGTCCCACTGGGCCAGTTGGCCTGCGGCCCGCTCGCCGCGCACTACGGCCCGACCGCCGTCGCCACCATCGCCGCCCTCGCCCAGACCGCACCCGCCCTGCTGCCCCTGCTCGCCCGGTCCGTCCGCACCCTGCCGCACGGCGCTGCCGCAGCATGACGTTCCGCCAGGCGATGCGGAACCCGGTGCGGGCCTGCGGCCCGCTCGCCGCGCACGCCGACGTCTTCTCCTACCTGGCCGTCCCACTGGGCCAGTTGGCCTGCGGCCCGCTCGCCGCGCACTACGGCCCGACCGCCGTCGCCACCATCGCCGCCCTCGCCCAGACCGCACCCGCCCTGCTGCCCCTGCTCGCCCGGCCCGTCCGCACCCTGCCGCACGGCGCTGCCGCAGCATGAGGAAAGGTCAGGCGATCCGGAAGCCGGTGCAGGCGATGGACCGGTAGTGCGTGGTGTCCGTGACGTGCAGGAACAGCACCGTCCAGTCGCCGGGCGCGTCGGCGAACCCGGTCGCGGGCAGCGAGCTGCCGTCCGCCGCCCAGCTCCGGAAGTCGTCCGGGTAGGTGAGGACGACGGGCTGCTCGCCGATCGCGACGGGACGGCTGGTGGCGACCGGCGGCGGACCAGCGGCGCCGGTCGGCGCCTTGAGCGCCACCGAGACGTAGTACGGCGCTCCCGTACCGGCGGCGGACTCCAGCCGGAGGTCCACCGTCGCCGGCCTGCCCGCCGCGGGGCGCCCGTCGCCCCCGGCGCCGATCCCGAACCGGAAGCCGGGGACCGCCTCCTCCCCCGGGTGGCCGCACGCCCCCTCCCGGCTCGACCACGCGTCGCCGTTCGCCCCGTCCAGCCGGACGTACGGCGGCGGGCCCCCCGGCGTGGGCTGGGAGGCGGCGGTCGGCACCCCGGCGCCCTGGCCCTTCGGCCCGCCGGCCGGCTCCTCGTCGAAGGCCCCGCCCGCCCACAGGATGCCGAACGTGGCGAGCACCGACGCCGCCACCCCGACCGCCGTCCCGGCCTTCCAACTCTCCTTCTCCCAGAGCGCCCTGAACGACGGCTCCGCCACCGGCACGGTCGTCGGGTACGGCAGCGGCCACCCGGCCACGGCCTGGTACGCCGGGTCCTCGGGCAGCACCGTCCGCACGGCGGAGCGCGCGACGACCTCCCGCAGGCCGGGCCGCGCGGCGGGGTCGGGGGCGAGGCAGGCGTCGAGCAGTTCGGCCAGCTCGTATTCGACGCCGAACAGGTCCGCGACCCGGCGGTCGATCTCCGTCGCGGCGCCGCTGCCGAACGGCGGGCGGCCGGTGGCCGCGTGGGCGACGGTCGCGCCGAGGGCGAAGACGTCGGCGGCGGGGGTGTTTCGGCCGCCCGCGAGCACCTCAGGCGCGGTGAACGCGGGCGTCCCGGGGGCGTGGGCGAGGCCGAAGTCGACGAGTTGCGGGCCCTGCGCGGACAGGACGACGTTCTGCGGTTTCAGGTCGCGGTGGGTGACCCCGTGGGCGTGCACGGCCGCCAGGCCCTCGGCCATCGCGGCGAGCAGCCCGAGGCAGGTCCGGGAGGGCAGTGGGCCCCGGTCGGCCACGGCCTGGGCGAGGGTCGGCCCGGCCACGTACTCGGTGGCCAGCCACAGCGGCGGGGAGTCGGCGTCGAGCGAGGCGTCGACCAGGTGGGCGATGTACGGGCCGCGCACCGAGCGGACGGTCTCCGCGTCGCGGCGCAACCGGGCGAGCACGTCCGGGTGTTCGAGGATCTCCGCCGTCAGCACCTTGATCGCCGCCAGCCGTCCGCCGGGCGATCTGCCCAGGTACACCTGGCCCAGGTCGCCGGCGCCGAGCCGGGCGAGGAGAGCATAGGGGCCGATGTGCGTCGGATCGTTCGGACACAGCTCCATGGACCAGACTCTCGCACTGCGGGCCCGCCCTCACCCGGCGAATCCGGAAAACTACCGTCGGTTGGAGCGGCGGCGCACCAGCAGGGCGATGACGGTGCCGAGCACGGCGACGGCGACCAGCCCGCCGAGCACGATCGTGGTGGTGCTCTCCTCGTCGTCGTCCGGCTTCCCGGCGGCGACCGCGTCGGCGGAGGCGCTGGGCGACGACGTGGCGGTGGCGGTGGCGGAGACCGACTGGGTGGCACCGGCACTCGGGCCGGACGGCCCGGGGGCGGGCACCGGGGTGGCTCCGGCGGCGGCCGGGCGCAGCGCCAGGGCGGGTGCGGGGTGCTCGGGCTTGGCGTCGCCCTGCGGGAGCTCGATCCACCGGTCGGTGCGGCCGTCCGCGTAGTCGACCAGGGTCTTGAACACCACTGGTCCGGCGGCGGGGAGTTGGCGGACCTTCACGCTGTACTCGGCGGGCGCGCCGGGCGCGAGGGCGGGCCCGGCGACCGTCCAGCCGTCGGCGGTGGGGGTGAGCTTCCAGCCGTCGGGGATCTTGTCGGGGGTGATGTCGGCGGGGGTGAGCCCGGCGGGCAGCGTGACCTTGACGTCGGTGATGCCCGCCGTGGAGGACTCGCCCTCGACGGAGAAGGCGACGGTGGCGTCGACGGCGAGCGCCTGCGCCGTCGAGGAGTTGACCTCGACGTGGGCGGCGGCGGTGCCGGCCGCTCCGAGGACCAGCCCGAGGCCGAGCAGGGTGGTCAGGGCGGGGCGGGACGCTCGCAGTCTCAGCATGGACATGACTCTAGCGGTCGCGGGCCGTCAGACGGCCGCGAACTGCCGCATGGACCTCGGCTTCCTCGGCGGGATCCGCCGCCAGCCGCCGCAGCCGCTCCAGGACCCGGGCGTCGCCGGTGGTGGTGACGTGGGTGGCGGCGAGCTCCCGGGTGGACTCCTCGCAGTCCCACAGGCACTCGACGGCCGGCCCCTCCCCGAAGTAGGGGTCGGTGACGGCCAGCGCCTGGGCGGCCCGGCCGCGCAGCTCCGAGGAGACCGCTTCGCCGTAGACATGCCGCAGCGCGGGCACGGCGGCGTGCGCACGCAGCCGGCCGATGCCGTCGACGAGGCTGCCGATCCCGGTGCCGGTGACGCCGTTCAGCGAGATCCACTGATGGAGTGCGGCGACCACCAGCGGGGCGTCGCAGGCCTCGCCGGCGTCGGCGAGGAGGCGGACGGCGGCCTGGCCGAGGGCGCTGTCGGCACTGCCGGTGGCCGGGTCGGCCCAGCGGCGGGCGTGCGCGAGCGCCTCGGGACCTCGCATCCGGCCGAGCAGTTCCAGCGCGGTGGCGACGATCCGGTGGTCCAGGTCCGCGGCGGCGGCCTCGATGTACCGGGCGGCGGCCGGGTCCCGTTGCTCCACCAGGTGCCGCAGCGCGGCGCAGCGGGCGCCGGCCGGGCCGCCGGCGGCGGCGTCGCGCAGCAGCGGCGCGTCCTCCGGCCGGACCACGGCGGTCAGGCAGCGGGCGGCCGCGGCGGCGCGCCGGGCGAGGGCGCCGGGCTCGGCGCTCTCGCCCTGGTCGGCCCAGGCGAGCACGTCGGCGGTGGACCAGCCGGGCGTCACGCCCTGGCGGTTGAGCTGCCGCTGCCACAGGTCGAAGGGTGACTGCTCGCTCGCGGTGGCGACCCTCGGGTGGTGCAGGGCCCACAGCCGCCAGACCCGCGGCTCGTACGCGGCGCGGATGGCTTCGCGCAGTTCGGCGTCGCCCTCCGGGTCGGCCGGGAAGCGGCTCAGGACGGCGGGAGCGAGGGCGAGCAGGGCCTCGTCGGTGTCGCGCAGGGCGAGTTCGTCGAGGGCCCAGGCCCAGTTGGTCCCGGTGGTGGTGTAGGCGCGCAGCAGGTCGAGGGCGTCGCGGCGGCCGTAGCCGGCGAGGTGGCCGAGCACGGCGAGGGCGAGGCCGGTGCGGGCCTCGTCGGTGTCGGTGGCGTCCTCGGGAGACGTGAGGTGGAGTTCGAGGCCGGTGAGGGGGGCCTCCAACTCCATGTAGAGCCGCGCGTAGTACAAGGAGCGGTTCTCGACCTGCCAGTCGGCGCGGGGGTCGTTGGTCACGCAGCTCTCGACGGCGGCGATCGCCTCGTCGCGGTCTGCGGCCAACGCATGCAGCTGCCCGTCCCCGCGGCCTCTCTGAAGGAGGCCGAGGAGGCTGGCGCTGGGCGCTATCACTGGCTCGAACATGAGGTCAGCATCCGTTGCGGCGGTCGTCGTGGCAACGGGATTTCCGTCGCCGGGGTCGGTTGGCACAGCTCAGGCGCCCGGGCGCCGGAATCACCGAAGGTTACCGCCTGGGGGGCCGGTCCGCACACAGGGCAACGGATTTCCGCAGGTGCGGCCGTATCGAGACGGGTCCGTCCGTACCGGATCGACCGGTTCCGGACGGCGGGCCGCTCGGACCGGCCCGGGGGTGCGCCGGCCGCTCGGACCGGCCCGCGGACGGGCCGGCCGCTCAGACCGGCCCGGGGGCCGGCGGGGCGGGCAGCGCGGTGCGGATCCGGTCGCGCAGCTCGGCGACCTCCGGCCGGCCCCGGTGGCGGGCGGCGAGCCGGTCCATCGCGCGCAGCCGGTCCCAGGTGCGCCGGGAGGAGGTCAGCTCGATCGAGTCGAGCACCCGGTGCGCCTGCGCGACGGCCGCCTCGGGCTCGCCGGCGATCCAGTGCGCGGAGGCCAGCGTGATCCGGTCGAGCAGCGCCGAGCGCTCCCGGCCGGTGCGCTGCCGCAGCCGGACGGCCTGCTCCGCGTGGTGCAGCGCCGCCGGGACGGCGCCGGCGTCGTGCTCGGCGAGGGTGCGGTGGGCCAGCGCCTGCATGCCGTGCAGCTCGGCCTCGTCGAACAGGGACATCCAGCCGGGGGCGGGCCGGCCGGCGTCGTCCCGGACGAAGTGCTCCTCCGCCTCGCCGAGCGCCCGGCGGGTGGCCTCGGAGCGGCCGAGCGAGGCCAGCGCCCAGGCCTCGACGGTGCACAGCATGGCCCGGGAGCGGGGCGGCGCGCCGTCGGCGGGGCGGGTGCCGGCGCGGGCCAGCCGCATCAGGTCGAGGGCCTCGTCGGCCCGGCCGAGGTGGAGCATCTGGCGGGCGGCGCGGGAGACCGCCTCGGCGGCCCGGGGGCGGTCGCCCGCCTCCCGGGCGGCCTGCGCGGCGATCGCGAAGTAGCGCTGCGCGGTGGGTTCCAGGCCGACGTCGTGGGACATCCAGCCGACCAGCACCGCGAGGTTGGCGGCCACCGCCCAGAGCCGGCGCTCCAGCGCGGCGGGGTGGCGGTGGGTGAGCAGCCCGCCGACCTCGTTGAGCTGGCCGACCACGGCCTTGCGCTGGAGTCCGCCGCCGCGCGAGGCGTCCCAGGCCCGGAAGACCTCCACCGAGCGCTCCAGGGCGGCGACCTCGTCGCTGCCGACCGGGCCCGGCTCGTACGCCCCGGTCAGCGGCCCGGCGCCGCCCCGGCTCTCCGGGGGCCGGGCGGCGGCCTCGGCGACCGCGCCGCCGGTCAGCCAGTCGTGCAGGTTGTCGGCGATCACCGCGCCGGCCGCGAGGGCCGCGGAGGCGCCGACCAGTCCGCGTCTGTTCAGCATCAGGTCCATTCCCGTGAACTCGGTGAGGACCGCGGCCGTCCGGTCCGGCGCCCCGGGTTCCGTCGGCGCTGCCGCCGTGCTGCCGGACCGGGCGGGTCGGTGCCGTTCGAGACCCAGGTCCTCGGTGGTGACGACACGGCCGAGCCGCTCCGTGAACACGGCGGCCAGCACCCTCGGCACCGGATCGCGCGGGATCTCGCCCTGTTCGATCCAGCGCCTGACCCGGGAGGTGTCGGTGGACAGCTGCTGCTCGCCCAGTGCCGCGCCCCGCCGGTTGACCAGCCGCGCCAACTCGCCCTTGGACCAGCCGGTCAGGGCGAAGTGGTCGGCCAGCCTGGTGTTCGGCCCCCTGCTCAACTACAGCCCCCAGGTGATCGGCTGGCCCCGACAGTAGTGGCACTGGCACATGCCGAGCGACCATTCGCCAGGGTTCGCCAGGGTGCGCTATGTGGTGTGCCAGTACCGATCGGGTGTCAGGTAGGTATGCGCCACCCCGACCTCGCGTCGGAACAGTCCCCGACCGGCCCGGATGTCGACCCGACGGCCCGTCAGGAGCCGTTCCGCAGCGTGTGGTCCAGGGGGTGGCGCGACCGGGTGGCGCGGGGGCGCCGGGCATGGCACGGACGGTCGGAGCGGACGCATTTCCCCAGGGTGCGGCCGGTTCGGCGGGCCGGTCTCCGTGCCCGGCGCCCCCGCTCCACCCGGCGGCCCGACGCCAGCACGTCCGGGCCCCGTGAAGCTTTGCCGCCGGTCAAGGAAGGACCCTCACCCGCCCATGTACTCCACAGCCAGCACCGGTACTCGCCCGTCCGCCCCGACCGGGGTGGACGTGGCGGCCGCGCGCCCGCCACGCTCCGGTCTGCGCCCCCCGACCGCCGGCGCGGGCCGTCCCGCACCGCGCACCGTGGAGCTGCGCGACCCGCGCGGGCGCACCACCCTGGTGACCCGTCCGCTGCCGGAGCAGGCCGGGCGGCTGGGCCGTCCGCTGCCCGGGCGGGGCGTGGAGGCGTTCGTGGACCGGGTGGATCCGGCCGCGCTGCAGACCCCGGCGGTGCGTGCGGTGCTCGCCAACGTCGCGCGGATATGTCCCGCGTTCCTGCCCCGGCAGGTGCTGCGCGAGGGCAGTCGGCACATCCTGGTCGCGGGCACCATCGGCCGCGCCCCGGTGGTGGCCAAGTGCCTGGCGCCGGGCGCGCTGCGCGGCCCGCAGGCGGCGCAGCTGATCGACCGCTTCCACCACGAGGTGGCGGTGTACCGGGCGTTCGTCCGGCACCGCCCGCCGGTGCGGCTGCCCCGGCTGGTGGCGGCGGACCACGACCGCTGCGTGCTGGTGCTGGAGCGGGTGCCGGGCCGTCCGGCGGCCCGCGAGCGGCACCCGGCGAACGCGCCGACGCCGGGCGAGGTGCGGGCGATCCTCGGCGCGGTGCGCACGCTGAACCTGTGGCGGCCGCCGACGGACGTGTTCGACCAGCCGCTGGACTACCAGCGCGAGATCGGCCGGTTCCATTCGCTGGGCCTGCTCACCGACCGGGACGCGGGCGATCTGCGGGCGCTGCTGCACGGCCTGTCCTCGGTGCCGCGCCAGCTCTGCCACGGCGACGCGCTGCTCGGCAACATGCTGCTGGCGCCGACCGGCCCGGTGCTGCTGGACTGGGAGCAGGCCGGCTGGTACCTGCCGGGCTACGACCTGGCGGTTCTGTGGAGCGTGCTGTCGGGAGACTCGGCGGCCCGTCGGCAGATCAGCCAACTCGCGCAGTCCGGCGGCACCTT
Source organism: Kitasatospora sp. NPDC004531 (assembly GCF_053602195.1). Lineage (NCBI taxonomy): Bacteria > Bacillati > Actinomycetota > Actinomycetes > Kitasatosporales > Streptomycetaceae > Kitasatospora > Kitasatospora sp. NPDC004531. Next base: position 91,124 of record NZ_JBSGDD010000005.1, read on the forward strand.
GGCCCGAGACGCGTTCCTGGTCAACCTGACCCTGGTGCTGATGCGGGAACTGCGCATCCACGACCTGCCGGGCGCGGGCGAGGAGCAGCGGATCATGATCCGCCGGCTCTACGACGACGCCTCGCTGGCCCGCCGCGCGGTCCGCGCGGCGGTCGGCACCCGCTGACGCCGGCCCGGTCAGACCCGTCCGAGCAGGGCTTCGCCGAGGGCGTCCAGGACGGCGTCCTCGGCGGGCAGGTGGGTGCGCAGGGCGAGGGTGTCGCGCAGGTGGCGTTCCAGCGGGTGGCGGCGGTCGAGACCGGCGCTGCCGGTCAGGGCGAGCGCCTGCTGGACGGTCTCGGCGGCGGTGCGGGCCGTCAACAGCTGGACGGCGGGGGCGCGTTCGGCCGCCGCCGGGTCGGCGTCGGTGCGGGTGGCGAGGCCGTGCACGAGTTCCTCGGCGCCGGTGAGCCGGGCGTCGAGCTCGCCGAGCGGGCGGCGGTGCGTACCGCTGCCGCGCAGCCGGCCGGCGGACCAGTCGAGGGCGGCCCGGGCGGTGCCCAGCAGGACGGCGGCGAGGGCGAGTTGGCGCCAGGCGGCGGCGAGCGGGTCGGCGGCCGGGGCGGGCGTGCGGGGCAGCAGGGCGGCGTCGGTGCCGACCCGGGTGCCGTCCAGCAGGACGTCGTGTCCGGCGGCGGCGCGCAGGCCGAGCTGGTCGGCGGCGGGGTCGATCTCTAGTCCGGGGCTGTCGGCGCGGATCAGGAACAGGCCGCTGCGGGGCCGGGGTTCGTCGGTGCGGGCCTCGACGGCGAGCCAGGCCAGCGCTTCGGCGCCGGGACACTGCGCGGCCCGGCCGGTGAGCTCCCAGGCGTCGCCGCCCCGGCGGGCGGTGACGGCGATCGGCCGGTCGGGCCGGGCCCGCAGGGTGCCGACCAGGGCGGGGCCGCGGCGGGATTCGGTCAGCAGCCGCCGGTACAGCGCGGCCGGCCAGGGCGCGCTGCGGGCCTGTTCGGCGTGGTGCAGCAGGGTGTGCGCGGTGAGCAGCGCGACGGAGGCGTCGCCGCGGCCGAGCCGGGCCAACACCCGTACGGTGTCGGCGAGTCCGGCGCCCGGCCCGCCGTAGCGGCCGCCGACGGTGAGGGTGAGCAGTCCGGCTTCGTGGACGGCTTCGACGCCCTGGTAGGGGAAGGTCCCGTCGCGGTCGTGCTCGGCGGCGCGGGCGGCGAGCAGGTCGACCACCCGGGGCAGCCGGCCGAGCGCCCGTTCGAGGGCGGTGGCCGGCCGTTCGGCGACGGTGTCGGCGTTGACGGGGGTGTGCGCGGGGGTTCGGGGCATGGCGGCGGTCCTCCGGGCGGGCGCGGTCGGTCGGGCGGTTCCTGGACTCGGGGTCGGTCAGGAAGCCGGACAGGCCGCGCCGGCGGTGCGCCGGAGGTCCACGTGCAGGCGTCGGGTGAGCAGCAGCGGCCGGGGCATGCGCCTAGTCCTGCTGGAACATCTCCGCCGGAAGCGGCTTCAGGAGCTGGTAGAGGTCGTCCGAAATCGGTCGGTCCCAGGAGGCGATGGTGACCTGGACGTCGTCGCTGCGCCCGAACTGGGAGCAGTACAGGCGCCCTTCGCTGACCTTGACCTTCCGGACGATCAGCAGGTCGTCGCCGAGCATGACCGGGAAGTCCTCGGCGGAGACGAAGTCGACCGGCTCGTCGTTCTCCAGGGCGGCGAGCAGTTGGCGGACCTCGAAGGGCACGCCGTCCTCGCTGTCGCGGGCGGGCGAGCCCTGCGGGACGTTGCCGATCAGCATGGCCGGGCCGCGGCCGCCGAGCAGGTCGTAGCGCAGGAAAATGCCTTGGCAGGAGCCGTCCGGAGCGGACATGATCATGGCCCCGAAGAGACCGGGCCAGTCGCCCGGATCCATTGCCAGGACGTCGAAGTCCGGGCCGGCGGGCTGTCCGGAGCGACGGCGGAGAAATGACATGGGCCCATCGTACGTGCCCGGTGGGCCGGGGCCGGTGAGTGGGTCCGCGATCAGGCCGGGATCTACGCTCAGGGACCAATGTTGACTCTGAGCAACCGTCCGGGCTACGTTCGGTTCAGCACGACGGCCGCCCCGGGCGAGATCCATTGGGTGCGGCTTGTCGCAGCGTGCCTTGCGCGCATTCCCTCACTGCGCACGCGGTCGTGTTGAACTCACAAGCACCATTTGCTGATTCAATGGGTCTTCGCCGTTGCGGGAGCCTGCGGACGACACAGCAGGCGTTGAGCGGTGGACAGTCCGGTCGAATTGGCACACAAAGCCATATGGAACACCGAGCCAGGTCCGCGGGGCCCTTCTGCCGTCGCGTTCGCGGACCTTGCCCGGATCACCGCCGCGTGGGGGCGTGCGGAATCCGGGTTTCGGTCCTGTCGGGAAGTAGCTCTTCCCGGCCGGGCCTGCTCCCGTTGCGACGGTGGCCGCACTCTGTGCGGTCGAGGGTGGGAGGGCCCGTCATCGGCGCCGGTGACGGGCAGCACAAGCGGGCGCCGTGCCAGACCGCGTGGGGGCGGTCGGCACGGCGTCTGCCTGCTCTTACTCTCTGGCAGGCTTGTCGGACAGTCAACAAGTTTCGGCCCATCAGAACTCTTTTGTAACCTCGGCGTATGCCCGCTCGTCACCTTCTGGAGCGGTTTCGACAGGTGCGGAACAGGGCAGTCCGGGCGTACCGGTCACCGGTGGAACGGCCGAAATCCGTTCATGGACGGCCGAATTCGACCTCGGGGGGGCCGATTGCGCCCCGCCGCCCCCGAGTTGGGCCCGCGGTGTGCCGACGTCAGCCCTGCGCCTGCCGCTCGGGGTCGAATTCGCCGTCCCGGGCGCCGAGGACGAAGGCCCGCCATTCGGCGGGGGTGAAGATCAGCGCCGGCCCGTCCGGCTCCGCGCCGTTGCGCATCGCGATGTAGCCGTCGACGAAGGCGATCTGCACGCCGTTCGGGTCGTCGTTCGCGGACTGCCACTCGGCTCCGCTCACGTCCAGCTCGATCTTGCGCCGGTCCTCCGCCTGTGCCGCCACCGTGGTGCTCCCTCCGCTTGTCTGCTTCGAGCGGCCAGCCTAGCCAGCTCGGGCCTCCGGGTCGGCCGATCGGGCCGGGTCTGCCCCGCGGGTGGTCGAGATGGTCCGATCCGGCCGTGTCCGGCCGACACCTGTGCTAAAGGCGGGCCGATGAGGTCCGTTCGAGGTAGGGATGGGTGACGAGCAGTCAGCCACGCACCGGGGAGCAGCCGATGGACCAGCGGGACGGCAGCCGCGCCGACGTCATCCCGATCACCACCGCGCCGTCCGCCCCGTCCGCGGGGTCCGCCACCGGCACGCTGCCCGCTCCGACGCCGACGGTGCCCCGGCCGTCGCGGCCCGCCGGGCACGGCCGGGTGGGGGTGGTGCTGGTGTCGCACAGCCACGAGGTCGCGGACGCGGTGCGGGCGCTGGCCCTGGCGGTGGCCGAGTCGGAGGACCCGGCTCCGGTGGTCGCCACCGGCGGCTCGATCGCGGACGGCCTGGGCACCAGCGCGGTGCTGGTGGCGACGGCGGCCCGCCGGGTCGACCAGGGCCACGGGGTGGCGGTGCTGTGCGACCTGGACGGCGCGGTGGAGACGGTGCTGGCGCTGCTGGCCGACGCGGACGAGCACGGCCTGCCGTTCCCGGTGCGGTTCGCGGACGCGCCGTTCGTGGAGGGCGCGGTGGCCGCGGTGGCGACGGCGACGGCGGGCGGGGACCTGGCGGCGGTGCTGGACGCGGCGGAGGAGACCGGGCGTCGTCCGAAGCGTTGAGGGGTGTCTCGGCCGGTCGTCGTACGAGATGTGGCCGATGGGACGGTTTGGGCTCGAACGGGTGGGTTTTCGGTCCGCGGCGCGGGTGGCCGCGGCTAGAGTCTGGCGCATCGGCCCGGTGGGGGGATCCCCGGGCCCGGCGGAGGGGTGGTGTGCGCGATGCGAGTGGTGATCACCGGCGGGGCCGGGTTCATCGGGGCCAATCTGGCAAGGGAGTTGGCGTCCCGGCCGGAGGTGTCGGAGGTCCGGGTGGTGGACGACCTGTCCACCGGCAGCAAGGCCAACCTGGCGGGCGTGGACGCCGCCCTGTTCGAGGGCACGATCCTCGATCCGGCGCTGCTGGACGCGGCGTTCGCCGGGGCGGACGCGGTGGTCCACCTGGCGGCGCTGCCCTCGGTGCCGCGTTCGGTGGCGGCGCCGCTGGCCAGCCACCACGCGAACGCGACCGGCACCCTGGAGGTGCTGGAGGCGGCCCGCCGGGCCGGCGGGCTGTACGTGGCGGCGGCGTCCTCCTCCTCGGTGTACGGCGCCAATCGCGAACTGCCCAAGCGCGAGTCGATGCGCACCGCGCCGATGAGCCCCTACGCGGTGTCCAAGCTCGCCACCGAGGCGTACCTCGGCGCGTACCACCACTGCTACGGCCTGGGCGTGCTCCCGCTGCGCTTCTTCAACGTCTTCGGCCCGCTCCAGCCGGCCGGCCACGCCTACGCCGCCGTCGTCCCCGCGTTCCTGGACGCGGCGCTGCACGGCCGCCCGGTGTCGGTGCACGGGGACGGCCTCCAGAGCCGCGACTTCACCTACGTCGGCACGGTCGCGCAGGTGCTCGCCGAGGCGGTGCTGCGCCGGGTGGTCAGCGCCGAGCCGGTCAACCTGGCGTTCGGCACCCGCACCACCCTGCTGGAGCTGATCGACCTGCTCGGCGAGGCGCTCGGCGAGCCGGTCGCCGCCGCACACGTCGACCCGAGGCCGGGGGACGTGCGCGATTCGCAGGCCGACAACTCCCGCCTGCGCGAGCTGTTCCCCGACGTCCGGCCCGTCCCGCTGCCCGAGGGCCTGCGGCGCACCGCGGCCTGGTTCCGCACGATCTGACGCGAACCCCCGCCCCGGGGCGCGACCTCGCGCGCCCCGGGGGTGCGGCTACGCGCCGGCCGGGGCGAAGTGCGCCGCGCTGTTTCCGGCCAGCGCCAACGCGATCCGCTCCCGCACGGACGCGTCGAGGTCGGGCAGCGCGTCCGGGTGGAACCAGCCGACCTCCAGCGACTCGTCGTCGTTCACGCACGCCTCCCCCGCCAACGGGCGGCAGCGGAAGGTCAGTTCGAGGTACTGGCAGACGTCCCCGTTGGGGTACTCCACCACCGGCGAGACGGTCACCGAGACCAGCGCCTGCGGCTCCACCGTCACCCCGGTCTCCTCCAGGCACTCCCGGACCGCCGCATCGGCCGGCTGCTCCCCGGGATCGATGATCCCCCCGACCAGCGCCCACGCCCCGTTGTCCGCCCGCCGCCCGAGCAGCACCCGCCCGTCCTCGTCCACCACCACCATCGTCACGGCCGACAACCACAACGCCCGCTGCCCCACAAGCTCGCGCAGCTCCGCCAGAAACACCGGAATTCCCATGTCCCCGACCCTATGCGACGCTCTGGGGGCCGATGGCGCGCCCTCGGGCGCGGTCAGCCGGTCGCGGTGAACAGGCCGTTGAGCTCCGGGTGGTCGACGGCCCGCTCCAACGAGCGGTAGCCGCCGGCGCCGTACAGTTCGCGGGCCGCGTCCCGGGCCACGGCGTAGGCGGCCTGCGCCACCCCCGAGCCGAGGCTGACCCGGGCCACGCCCAGGGCGCCCAGCTCGCCCACCGGCAAACTGCCCGGCCCGGCCATGATGTTGAGGGGGACGGTCAGCGCCGCGGCCAGCTCCTCGATGACGTCCGGGTCGGTGACGCCCGGCACGAAGATCCCGTCCGCTCCGGCGTCGATGTAGGACCGCGCTCGCGCCAGCGTGTCCTCCAGCCGAGTGGCGGGGTCTCCCAGCCCGAACAGGTAGGTGTCGATCCGGGCGTTGACGAACAGGTCGACGCCCGCGCGCCGCGCCGCACCGCGGGCGGCCGCGAGCCGGCCGACCAGCGTGCCCGGCGGGCGGGTGCCGTCCTCGATGTTGACGCCCACCGCGCCGGCCTCCACCACCCGCGCCACCGTCTCCGCGACCTCGGCGGGGCTCTCCCCGTACCCGCCCTCGATGTCGACGGTCACGGGGACGGCGACCGCTGCCGCGATGCGGGCGACGACCTCCAGCACCGGACCCCGGGCGACCCGGTCCCCGTCCGGTGCGCCGAGGGACCACGCCACCCCGGCGCTGGTGGTGGCCACCGCGGGCGCGCCCGCGGCTTCCACGAGGCGCGCACTGGCGACGTCCCAGGCGTTCGCGAGCGCGAGCGGGCGGGCGGGGGTGTGCAGGGAACGGAACAGCGAGGACTTGTCTGCGGTGACCATGCCCCCGATCCCACCAGCGCGCGAGGCCGCTGTCCGGCGGAAATCGGACACGGCCGTGGGGTCTCGCCCTGCCCTCCGGGCGCCGGCTACCGGGTGGGCATGGGCCGGGCCGGGCAGCCGATGACGGTGGTGTGCGGGGGGACGTCGTGGGTGACGACGGCGCCGGCGCCGACGAAGGCGGCGGGGGCGACGGTGCGGCCCTGGAGGACGACGGCGTTGGAGCCCACGGTGGCGTCGTCGTGGAGGTGGACCGCGCCGGAGACGTTCGCGCCGGGGTAGACGGTGACGCGGGCGCCGAGGCGGGCGTCGTGGCCGACGGTGGCGTTGTAGTGGACCTGGCTGTGCGGGCCGAGGGTGACGCTGCTGGAGAGGTGGGCGCCGCCCATCACCAGGCAGCCGGGGGCGAGTTCGGTCTCGGGGGCGATGATCGCCCTGGGGTGCACCAGCGTGGTGGCCCGCCCGCCCGCCGCGTCCAGCAGCGCGGCCAGCCGGGCCCGTACGGCCGGGTCGGCGATGCCGATCAAGTACGGTGCGCCGGGCGGCAGTTCGGCGGGCTCGCGGACGGGCAGCCCGCGCACCTGCCGGCCCGCCGCCCGGTCGTCCAGGAATCCGGCGACCGGTACTCCCGCCGCGAGCGCGACGTCCAGCGCCTCCCGCCCGACTCCGCCCGCACCCGCGATCCACAGCATGCCGTCCCCACTTCCCGGTCGTCCCACCGCCGGACCCTACGGCAGAGCGGGCGGCCGCGGGGGTGGGCCGCTGCCGCCCGGCCGAATCGTTTCGCCTCGGCGCGTCAGCGGGGTACCTCCTCCCGGGCCGCCCGGGGGGCGGCCGCGGTGGCCTGACGCGGCAGCACCACGCGCGCGGCGGGTGCGGCGGCGGTCTCGGTGGGGATCGGGAAGCCGGGGTTGACGCCCCCGGCGGCGGTGATGCCGGTGGGGCGCAGCAGCATCCTGGCGGTGCCGGCGAGGATCCGCAGGTCGAGCAGCAGGGTGCGGTGTTCGATGTACCAGAGGTCGAGTTCGATGCGTTCGGGCCAGCTGATGGAGTTGCGGCCGCGGATCTGCGCCCAGCCGGTGAGGCCGGGGCGCAGCGCGAGCCGGCCGCGCTGGCGGGGCGAGTAGTGGACGACCTGTTCGGGCAGGGTGGGGCGGGGGCCGATGACGGCCATGTCGCCGCGGACGACGTTCCACAGTTGCGGGAGTTCGTCGAGGCTGGTGCGGCGCAGGAGTGCGCCGAGGCGGGTGATGCGCGGGGCGTCGGGTTCGTCCTCGTGGCGTTTGTCGCGCATGGTGCGGAACTTGAGGATGCGGAACTCCTGGCCGTGGCGGCCGGAGCGGGTCTGGCGGAAGATCACCGGTCCGCCCATGGTGGCGCGGATCAGGAGGGCGATCACCAGGCCGAGCGGGACGGCGATGATCCCGGCCAGTGCGGTGACCGCGAGGTCCCCCCCTCGCTTCATTTCTCCCCCAACTGGGTTGCTGCGTGGTGGTGTGGTGGGCCCCGTGCGGGGCGGGTCGCGGGCACGCCGGACGCGCCGGGCTGCGGGCGGGCGTGACGTGCCGCGGTGCTCAGGTGCGGGTGGTGCGAGGTGCGCTGAGGTGCTCGGGTGCCGGTGGTGCGGTGGCGCCGGTTCAGTCGGTGGTCCAGGGCAGGCCGCGTCGGCGGGCGACGGCGGCGTAGGTCTCCAGGGAGATCCGGGCGACGGTGCGCTGGTCGAACTGTTCGCGGGCGCGGCGGCGGGCGGCCGTGCCCAGGCGGTTCCGCAGGGCCGGCTCGGTGAGGAGCCGGTCGAGTGTGCCGGTCAGGGCGGCCGGGTCGGCCGCGGGGGTGAGCAGCAGGTGCTGGTCGTGGGTGCCGATCTCGCGGCAGCCGCGGATGTCGCTGAGCACCATGGGCAGGCCGCTGGCGGCGGCCTCCATGCCGGAGCGGGAGAAGCCTTCCCGGTGGGAGGGCAGCACAAAGATGTCGAGTGCGGCGTACAGCGCGGGCATGTCGTCGCGGCTGCCGAGGAATTCGACTCCGGCTTCGGCGGCGCGCAGCGCGTCGGGCTTGTCGGGGTCGTCGGGTCCGATCCAGACGAAGCGGGCTCGGCCGGCGAGTGCGCGGGCGGCTTCGGCGTATTCGCGGATGCCCTTCTCGGCGACCCGCCGGCCGACGCCGCCGACCAGCAACTCCTCGTCCCGTACGCCGAGTTGTCGGCGGACGGCGGTGCGCAGCGCGTCCCGTCGCGGTCCGGGTGCGGGGAAGCGGTCGAGGTCGACGCCGTTGCCAACGACCCGGGCGCGGTGGGCGGGGACGCCCCAGCGGGCGAGGGTGTGGTGGTCCTCGGCGTTCTGGTACAGCTCGGCGTGCGAGAACCGGGCGGCGAACGCTTCGGCGCCGAGCACCAGCAGGCGTTTGGCGAGCGGGTCGTGGGCCTGGGCCCAGAGTCCGTGGCAGGTGTTGACGACGACGGGCACCCGGGCGAGCCGGCCGAGGACGCGGCCGAGGACGCCGGTCTTCGGGTTGTGGGTGTGCAGCACGTCGGGGCGGATCTCGCGCAGCGCGGCGAGCAGTTCGCGGGCGGCGGCGAGGTCGGCGGCGGGCTGCCAGGCGCGGGTGAGCGAGGCCAGGGTGCGGTGCTCGACGCCGAGTTGTTCGATCTGCGGCCGGTGGGGGCCGGGGGCGCTGAGGCCGTAGGTGGTCAGGCCGTGTTCGACGTCCACGGCCAGTTCGGTGGCCAGCAGCAGGTGCAGCGACATGTCGACGGTGGTGAGGTGGGCGACCCGCAGCGGCCGTCCGCCCTCGCCGCGCAGGCGCCGGGGCGGGGGCTGCTCAGGCACGGGCGCCCACCGCCTTCGCGGTGGCGACGATCCGGGCGTAGGCGCGTTCGGGGATCAGCCGGCCGTACAGCTTGGCGCGGAAGAAGTCGATCGGGTCGGTGCGGCGGACGGGTACCCGGTGGAGCCGGACGGGGTCGCCGCCGGGCAGGTTGCGGCCGACCTGTCCGGTGGCGCTGGTGCGGAAGCGGGCCCGCAGCGCGTGCTCCATGTGCGGGACGGGCGTCCCCCAGGTGTAGGCGAAGTGGCGCGGGCGGGTGCCGAGGTGTTCCTCGACGTCGTCGCCGCAGGCGTCGAGTTCGCCGCTGGTGAGCAGCGCGGGCCGGGCGTGGCTGCGGGTGTGGTTGGCGACGGTGCACAGCCCGGAGGCGGCCATTTCGCGCAGCTGGTCCCAGGTCAGCCCGGTGGCGGGGGCGCCTTTGGCGGTGGAGCCCTCCCAGCGCATCGGTCCGCCGACCATGCCGCTGGCCAGGTAGACGGTGAACGGCAGGCCGCGTTCCTTGAGGATCGGCCAGGCGGTGTCGTAGGTGTCGGCGAAGCCGTCGTCGAAGGTGAGGACGGTGCTGGGGGTGCGCAGGCCGGCGTCGAGCCGGTCGGTGGCGGTGTCCAGCGGGACGACCCGGCCGGGCGGGAGTTCGGCGAGCAGGTCGGCCTGGGCGGTGAACTCGGCGGTGGCGAGGTCGAGTTCGTCGGTGGTGCCGCCGCCGATCCGGTGGTAGATGAGGACGGTGGCGCCCTCGCCGGGTGTCCGGCCGGCCGCGCGGGCCAGCTGCTGTTTGACCTTCGTCCTGATGCCTGTGGCCGTGCCTGTGCCGGTGTTCGTGCCGGTGGCGACGGTGCTCGCCATGACGTCCCCCTCGCGGTGCCCCCGCACCGGAAACCGTGATCACGGTGCCCCCGCACCGGACCCTGACTGCTCCCCCGGCCCGCGGCGTGCGCGGGCGATGCGTTTCACAGTAGGGGGAAGTGTGGTGCCACTGCCGCGGAAACGTGAAAGAAGTGCGGAGGTAGGCCGAAAATCAGCCCATCCGACCGGTGCTGCCCGTTTGATGAACGTTTCCGGTCACCCGACCGGATTCCGCCCCGGCCACCGCGGAACGCTCAGGACGCGGCGTCGCGCCCGGGCCGCAGCAGGGCCAGGCCGACCCGGGCGAGCAGCAGCACCCCGGTGGCCAGGCAGCCGGCCACCGCCATCACCCACGCGGGGCCGTCGCCGTCCGGGACGAGCACGGCGACCAGGATGCCGAGCACCACGCAGCCCGCGCCGACCAGGGACAGCAGCAACCGGTGGCGCCGCAGGGCGCAGCCGCCGAACACGTGGGACCAGCGCGTAGCGGGCCGGTCACTGGGGGTGTCTGCCATGCCCTCCACGGTAACCCGGCCCCGGGCGGCGGGCCACGGACCTTCGGCCCTGGTCAGCGGCCGCCCCGCCGTGCCACGGCCCCCCTTCGGGGCTCCCCGGCGGCGGGTTCCGGTCGGGCCCGGTCGGCCGTTCGGACGGGTTCCGGACGCCCGGCCGGAGCCGGATGCGAAATCTCGCCGTCCGCCGTACAACCATCCCGCCATGTCGATGGTCTCCACTACATTGAGCGATCCAGGAGCCGTCCGACGAGCGGGATTGGGAGTACCCGCCGCGGGCTAGATCACTCGGGAGCGGAGCCGCCGCGCCCGGGGTCGGAGGCCGGGCTCCGCCTGCCGACGGGACCGCCACGCCGCATGCCGGCGACCGAGGGGGGAACCGTGTCGTACGCCACCACCGCCGCCGCCGTCTGCGCTCCGTCCCAGCCTGCCGCCGTACCCGCCGCCGCCGCTCCGCAGCCGAGGCCGCAACCGTCCCGGGACCGCGGCAGCTGGCTGCGGTTCAGCCCGGCCCAGCCGCTGTTCCGGGCCCGGGCCGCGCAGCGGCTGGCCGTCCTCGCCTACCACGGCATCACCGATCCGCGGTCCTTCGGCGCCCAGCTGGACCGGCTCCGACGCCTGGCCACCCCGGTGTCCGTGCAGGACGTGGAGCGCTCGCTCGCCGAGGGCCGGCCGCTGCCGCCGCGCTCGGTGCTGGTGACCTTCGACGACCCGGACCGCACCGTGCTGCGGCACGCGCTGCCGGAGCTGGTGGCGCGCCGGATCCCGGCGGCCGCGTTCGTGATCGCCGAGGTGATCGGCACCGAGCAGCCGTTCTGGTGGCACGAGGCCGCGTTCCTGGCCCGCAACGGCGGCCGGGCCCGGCTGCTGCCGCGCGGCGGCGACCCGGCGCGGGTGCTGGCGCTGCTCAAGGCCCTGCCGGATCCGGACCGCCGGCGCAGCCTGGCCGAGCTGCGGGTCTCCACCACCCGCCGCCCGCCGGCCCAGGAGCAGCTGCGCCCGGAGGACCTGCGGGCGCTGCGCGAGGCGGACGTCACGGTGGGCAACCACACCCTGGGCCACCCGTCGCTGGCGCGCTGCGACGAGGCGACGGTGCAGGCCGAGATCGCGGGCGCGCACCGGGCGCTGACCCGCTGGCTGGGCGAGGCCCCGTCGGCGTTCGCCTACCCGGACGGCGGGTACGACGAGCGGGCGGACGCGGTGCTGCGCCGGCTCGGCTACCGGCTGGGCTTCCTCTCCGACCACCGCCTCGGGCCCCGGCTGCCCGCCCACCCGCTGCGGATCAGCCGCCTGCAGGTGGACTCCACCACCTCGACCCGCCGCTTCGACACCATCCTGTCGGGCCTGGAGCCCGCCGTTCAGCGGCTGCTGGGCGCCCAGGCGTAACGGTTCGCCCGGCCGTTGCCGGGCCGTTCGGGCCGGCCGGCCGCTCAGGCTGCTTCGGTGGGCCGGATGTTCCGCATCCGGCCCACCGCGTAGACGCAGCCGGCCAGCGCGAGGTCGGACAGCAGCATGAAGCCGATCGAGTAGCTGCCCTGGGCGCTGTAGATGGCGCCCATGACCAGCGGCGGGACGAACCCGCCGAGGCCGCCCATCGCACCGACGATGCCGGTCACGGAGCCGACCTGGGCGACCGGCGTGACCTGCGAGACCAGGGCGAACACCGAGCCGCTGGTGGTGCCGAGCCCGGCGGCCATCAGCAGGAAGGCGATCGTCCCGACCGGGCTGAGCGCCGGGTCGAAGGCCTGCACCACGGCGAAGGTCGCGGTCAGCGCGAGCGCCCAGCCGGTGACCACGGCCGGGTGGACCCGGTCCGACAGCCAGCCGCCGAACGGCCGGAAGGCGACGGTGACGAGCGCGAACCCGGCGGCCTTGGTGCCGGCGTCGGTCGCCGACAGGTGGTACCAGGTCTTCAGGTACGTCGGCAGGTAGACGCCGAACGCGACGATGCCGCCGAAGCCGATCGCGTACAGCGCCGACAGCTCCCAGGTCACCCGCAGCCGCCCGGCCCGGCCCAGCCGGGTGGCCAGTGAGGCGGTCGGCACGGCCCGGTCGGGGCGGTCGCGCAGCAGCAGCACGGCGAGCACGGTGTACCCGGCGAGCGCGGCCGCCATCACCAGGAACGGCAGGTCGTGGCCGTGCTTCCACAGCCGCGGCGTGAAGTAGCCGGACAGCGCCACACCGCCCATGCCCATGCCGAACACGCCGAGACCCAGCCCCCGCTTGCGCCGCGGGAACCAGGAGTTCACCAGCGGCACCCCGATCGCGAAGGTGGTGCCGCCCAGCCCGAGGAAGAACCCGACCACCAGCAGCGCCCCGTACGACTCCCGGGCCGGGATGATCAGCAGGACGGGGACGATGGTCAGCGCGGAGACCAGCGGGAACATCAGCCGCGCCCCGTACCGGTCGGTGAGCGCGCCCACCGGGACCCGGCCGAGCGAGCCGACGATCACCGGCACGGCGACCAGGAACGACTGCGCGAACGAGGACATGTGCAGGGTCTTGTCGAACTCGCCGGCCAGCGGGGCGATCAGGTTCCACGCCCAGAACGTCAGCGCGAAGCCCAGCGTCGCGACCACCAGGTTGGTGTACCCCGTCCCCGACACCCGCTCGTCCGGCCCGCTGCTCGATGTCGTCCGCTCTCCCATGGGGCCCAAGCGTGGGCACCCTCCGCACCGGCCGCACCCAACCCGGCCGCGCCACCGCCGCGCGTCAGCCGGACGGCGCAGGCCCCGGCCGGCCTCAGGTCGTGGCGGCCCACGTCGGGTCCTGGACGGCGGTCGCCCGGATCTGGGCGGCGTGCACCGGCAGCTCGTCGGCGGCCAGCCCGTCGAGCAGGCCGCCGACGGTCAGCGCGCCCTCGAACACCGGCCGGCCGTGCGAGAGCAGCAGAGCGGGCAGGGCCGCGTCCAGCTCCGCCGGCCCGAGCGAGGCCGCGAGCGCGCACAGCGCCTCGCCCTGCGCGGCCACCCGGCGGCGCAACTGCGGGCCGCCGCCGCTGCGGTCGATGACCCGGCCGATCGTCCAGGCGTCCTGGGAGATCCGGTTGTCGAAGGCGGCGGGCGAGCCGGCCGCGACGGCGGCCACCGCTGCCAGGGCGCCGGTGGTGACCAGCCCGAGGTGGGCCAGCACCTGTTCGGCGTCCCACTCCCCGGGCGGGACGGCGACCGGTTCGGCGGCGGCCGTCCGCTCGGCAGCGGCGATCACGTCCTGGTACGCGCGGTGGAGTGCGGCGGTGTCGTACCTCCGTGGCGCCCTTCAGTCGGCGGGAGTCTCGGCGGGGGCCATCTCCCACGGGGCCTGCGGCAGGGTCTCCCCGGTCTCCAGCAGCGACTTCAGGTTGGCCAGCACCGCCGGCCAGCCGTGCGAGATCGCCCGCAGGGCCGTGCGGTCGCGCAGCTTCTCGTGGGTGACGGTCAGGCGGACGATGTCCTCGTACGGCTCGATCAGGAAGGTGACGGTGGCCGCCTCCTCGTGGGCGGACAGGTCCGGCCGGTCCTCGAAGGTGATCACCAGGCGGGTCGGCGGCTCGGCCGCCAGCACCCGGCCGGTGACGTCGACCCTGCCGGAGCCGTCGGTGCGGCGGTGCTCCCAGGTGGAGCCGGCCTGCCAGTCGGAGACGTTGGCGTGGCCCCAGTAGCGGGCCGTCAGCTCGGCGTCGGTGAGCGCTTTCCACACCTGCTCCGGGGTGGCCCGGATGTAGGTGGCGTACACGTAGGTCGGGACAGTACCGGTCTCGGATGCGCTGCTCATGGCGTTCTCCTGCTCTGCCTGTCGTTTGATCGCGCCGAGGACGGCCAGCCGGGGCCGGTCGAAGTCGGCGATCCACCGCTGCTCGATCTCGTGGATCGGCCCGGGGTTGAGGTAGTGGAGCCGTTCCCGCCCCCGCCGGACCACGGTGACCAGCCGCGCGGCAACCAGCAGGTCCAGGTGCTGGGTCACCGACTGCCGGGCCATCGCCACCTCCTCGCACAGCTCCCGCAGCGTCTGCCCGTCCCGCACCCGCAGCCGGTCGAGCAACGCCCGGCGGGTCGGGTCGGCGAGGGCCTTGAACACCGCGTCCATCGGGGCGGCGGGGGTCGGTTCTGCGCTCACCCCTCCATCATGCAGGCAAATGCCTGCCTTTCGCAATCACCCGCCCGGCCCCGCCCGCGACGGCCCCGCCCGCGCCCGGTCGGGAGCCACGCCCCCGGGCCCGCGACCGGTCAAGAGGTAGAGTCGTTGCTCGTGAAGATCGCCCTCGTGGACTCCGGAATCGGACTGCTCGCCGCCACCGCCGCGCTGCGCCGCCTGCGGCCGGACGCGGATCTGGTCATCTCCTGCGACCCCGACGGCATGCCGTGGGGCCCCCGCACCCCCGAGGACATCACCGAGCACGCCCTCGCCTGCGCCCGCGCCGCCGCCGCGCTGGAGCCCGACGCGCTGGTGGTCGCCTGCAACACCGCGACGGTGCACGCGCTCGACCGGCTGCGCGCCGAGTTCGAGCCCGCGCTGCCGGTGATCGGCACCGTCCCCGCGATCAAGCCCGCCACCGCCGCGGGCGGCGTGGTCGCCATCTGGGCCACCCCCGCCACCACCGGCAGCGCCTACCAGCGCGGCCTGATCGCCGAGTTCGGCGCCGGCGCGAGCGAGGTCCACGAGGTGGCCTGCCCCGGCCTGGCCGAAGCCGTCGAGCACGCCGACGAGGACGCCATCGCCGCCGCCATCGCCTACGCCGCGGCCCGCACCCCCGCCGCCACCACGGACGTCGTCCTCGGCTGCACCCACTACGAGCTCGTCGACGACCGGATCGCCTCCGCGCTGGCCGTCCCCGCCCGCTTCCACGGCTCCGCCGACGCCGTCGCCGCCCAGGCGCTGCGCCGGATCGCCGCCCCCACCCCGGGCGCCGGCACCCTCACCGTCCTCCACTCCGGCCGCCCCGCCGCGCTCCAGGCCGCCGCCCTCAACTACCCGCAGGGCGAGATCCTGCTCGGCGCCCGGGTCTGACCTCCGCGGCCGACTGCTTCGCCGCACACACCGGAGCAGGGCCGCAGCACCGCTTCGCGAGCGGGCCGTCCCCGCGGCCGGGCGTCCGCACGGGGTGCCACGCCGACAGCCGCACCCCTCGCCCAGGCGCCTCGGCGCCGCCCGCCGCACATCGCCGACCACCCCCACCCCCGCGCACCGTCGCGTCTCGGCGTCCTCGCATCGCCGCTGGGGCAGACCGCCCACCACCACCCGCACCCCCAGCACCCTCCCGCCCCCGTACAACGCCACGCACCCGCCCCGCGCCCCGTCGTGCCTCGGCGTCGTCGCATCGCCGCTGGGGCAGACCGCCCACCACCACCCGCACCCCCAATCCCGCAGCACCCTCCCGCCTCACCCGCCCCGCACCCCGTCGTGCCTCGGCGTCGTCGCATCGTCGCTGGGGCAGACTGCCCGGGTGACCGTGCTGTGGTGGGTGTCCGTGGTGGCGCTGGTGGCCTGGGTGTGGCTGGCGGTGTGCCACGGCGGGTTCTGGCGGACCGATCAGCGATTGCCGCGCGGCGGTGCGGAGCCGTCGCGGTGGCCGGACGTGGTGGTGGTCGTCCCGGCGCGGGACGAGGCCGGGGTGCTGCCGGCGTCGCTGCCGTCGCTGCTCGCGCAGCGGTACCCGGGGCGGGCCAGGGTCGTCCTGGTGGACGACCACAGCACCGACGGAACGGCCGAGCTGGCGCGGGAGTTGGCGGCGGCGGCCCCGGGTCTGGAGCTGGCGGTGACCACTCCCCCGCCGCTCCCCGAGGGCTGGACGGGCAAGTTGTGGGCGCTGCGGCACGGCGTCGGGCACGCGGACGACGCCGAGTGGCTGCTGCTGACCGACGCCGACATCGCGCACCGGCCCGGCTCCCTGCGGGCCCTGGTCGCGGCGGGCGAGGCGCACGGGCTGGACCTGGTCTCGCAGATGGCCCGCCTGCGGGTGGCGTCCGGCTGGGAGCGGCTGATCGTCCCGGCGTTCGTGTACTTCTTCGCCCAGCTGTACCCGTTCCGCCGCTCCAACCGTCCCGGCTCCCGTACCGCCGCGGCGGCCGGCGGCTGCTCGCTGGTCCGGCGCGAGGCGCTCGAACGGGCGGGCGGGGTGGCGGCGATCCGCGGCGCGGTGATCGACGACGTGTCGCTGGCCCGGGCGGTCAAGCGCACCGGCGGCCGCACCTGGCTGGGCCTCGCCGACCGGGTCGACTCCGTCCGCCCCTACCCCGGGCTGGCGCCGCTGTGGCGGATGGTCTCGCGCAGTGCCTACGCCCAACTCCGTTACTCGCCACTGCTGTTGCTCGGTACGGTGCTCGGCCTGACGCTGGTCTACCTGGCGCCGCCGATCGCCGCCGCGACCGGCCTGCTGACGGGTTCCTGGTGGACCGCCGGGGCCGGGCTCGCCGCGTGGACGCTCATGGCCGCCACGTTCGCACCGATGCTCCGCTACTACGGCCGACCGGTGGCGGAGGCCCCGCTGCTGCCGTTCACCGCGCTGCTGTACCTGCTGATGACGGTCGACTCGGCCGTCCAGCACTGGCGCGGCCGGGGCTCGGCCTGGAAGGGACGGACGTACCCGCGCCCCGCCGACCGTACGGGCACGACGAGCTGATGAACCGCCAGGAGCGCGGGCGGATCGCCCACCGCGACCACCCCATCGCCGCCCCGCTGTCGGAGGAGTCGGCGCACCGCCTGCTGGCGCGCCAGCTGCGGCGCTGCCCGGACGGCCGGCTGCTCGACCTCGGCTGCGGCGAAGCGGCATGGCTGCTGGGGGCGTTGGCGCTCCGTCCGGCGCTGCGCGCGGTGGGCGTCGACACCGATCCGGCCGCACTGGAGGCCGGCCGCCGGTCCGCCGAGCAGGCGGGCGTCGCCGACCGGATCGAGCTGCACCGCACCGACGCGCGGGACTTCGAGGCGGACGAACCCTTCGACGCCGTCCTCTCCGTCGGCGCGGCCCACGCGTTCGGCGGTCTGCTGCCGACCCTCGAAGCCGTCCGCCCGCTCCTCGCCCCGCGCGGCACCCTGCTGCTCGGCGAGTCCTACTGGGACGGCCAACCCCCGGACCGCGCCCGGGAGTTCTTCGGCGACGACCTCACCGACCTGTCCGGTGTCCTCGGCGTCCTGCGCGCCGCCGACTGGTGGCCGATCGCCGGGCACACCTCCACCCGCGAGGAACTCGACACCTACGAGTGGTCCTGGACCGGCTCCCTCACCGACTGGGCCCTCGACCAGCCCCCGGGCCCCGAGCGCGAGCAGGCTCTCGCCACCGCCTCCGAGCACCGCGACCAGTGGCTGACCGAGTACCGCGACGGCTTCGGTTTCGTCACCCTCCTGCTGCGCCACGGCAGTTGACGCCTGCGGCCCGCTCAGACAGGTCCAGCATCATGTCCAGCGACCGCGAGCCGTCCGGTTCGGCGGACTCGCCGACCCGCCGGAAGCCGTTCTTCTCGTAGTAGCGAACGGCCCGGTGGTTGTCGGCGCGGACACCGCCCCACAGGATGATCCTCGACCTGCCGAGCTGCCGTGCGACGTCCAGGACAAGCGGGAGGACGAGCGTGCCGAGGCCCCGGTTCTGGCAGTCGTCGGCCAGGGTCAGGCCGAAGCGGCAGTCGGCGCCCTCGGCGAGGCGGAGGCCGGCCGCCCGGTAGCGCGCGAGGTCCGACGGCACCAGCGCCAGGCTGAACTCCAGCAGGCCGGCGATCCGGCGGGACGCCGCGTCCTCCAGCACCAGCCTGAGCTTGTCGTAGCGCGCGATCGCATCGCACAACTCCTGGGCGTGGGGCAGGTCGTAGCCGTCGAAGGTGCTGAACCGGCGGGTGCCGGCGGACAGCGCGCCGAGGAAGTCGGCCAGTCGCGCGGCGTCGGAGTGGTCCAGGGGGCGGAAGACGAAGGCCCGGCCGTCGCGGGTCGTCAGACGGCGTGTCAGCCGGTGCGGGCGGTCGGCGATCGCGGTCAGCGTGAGCACTCCGACCACCTCTCCGGAAGCGTCTTCTCCACGAAGCCGAACCTACCCCTGCCGGGCGGCCGACGGACCCTCCCCTTTCCCTGTTGAACCGGCCCGCCCGAGCCGTAGTCTGTCCCCCTGAATTGATCGACTCGACGGAGTGTCATGACCGGGGGCGGGGCTGTGGACGGGAGCGACCGAGCGTCGGCGGGCCGGTCCCGCTGGTCGCCGCGCACGCGACGGGCGACCGCGCTCGGACTGCTCGTCCTGGCGGTCCTGCTCCTCGCGCTGACCTACGCCGCGGACCGATCCGCCCGGCGCGGCGGACCGGTCGTGCTCATCGAGGGCTTCCACCACCCGCTGCCGTACGCCGCCGCAGTGGTGGTGCTGGTCGTCCTCGCCGTCGTGATCGGCGTCCGTTCCCGCGCGACCAGGACGTTCCTGCTGGTCCCGTTCCTCGGCTGCGCCGTGCTGGCCTCGCCCGTCGTGCTGCTCGTCTTCGGCAACACACCGGACAAGACCCTGGACCGGCCGGCTCCCGGCCGCTCCGACCGCAGCCTGGTGGTCCACGAGGGCGCCGCGATGATCGATCCGGTCTGGTGGGTCTCGGTGGACGCCGGCTCCGGCCTGACCGCACGACGGTGGCGGCTCGGCTACTTCAACGGCGACGACCCCGACAACGCCCTCGCCTCGGCCCAGTGGGACGGCCCCGACCGGATCAGGCTCACCACCGACGGCGGCGAGGTCTTCCTGGTCGCCCTCGACCCGAAGACCGGCCGGCCCGAGCACCAGCTACGGGTGGGCTGAGGGCGGCGGTCCCGGGCTGCCGGGGGCTCGCCGCCGCCGTCCGCGGAGGCGTCGGGCCGGCTGGGGGTCAGCGGGTGAGGAGGCGGCGGGCGGTGGGCTTGACGTACTCGTAGCGGGTCATCTGTTCGAGGTCGCGGAGCCAGGCGGTGCGGCCCGGGGGTTGGCGGAGGAGTTCGCGGTAGATCTCCTCGAAGGCGGTGGAGACGTGGTCGAGGGAGAACCGGCCGACCACCCAGTCGCGGCCCCAACTGCCGAGTTCGGCGCGGCGGTCGGGGGCGTCGGCGAGGACGCGGATCTGGGCGGCGAGGGCCTTGGCGTCGGCGGGGCCGTCGCCGTGGCCGTACATGCAGCGGGAGGCGTGGGGTTCGACCAGCGGGCCGGGTTCGTGGATAGCGGAGTAGCCGTCGGCGCCGTGGACGATGACGGGTTTGCCGAAGGCGAGGCCGCGCAGGGCGGAGCTGCCCATGCCGAGGACCAGGTCGGCGGCCTGGTACGCGGGGCGCGGGTCGGAGCGCTGGCCGGTGAGGACGATGGCCTCGCGGCCGAGTTCGGCGTTGAGGCGGGCGGCCTCGGCGCGCAGCGGCTCCTCGCTGGGGCCGCCGCCGACGACGGCGAGGACCAGGGACGGGTCGTCGAGCAGGCGGACGGCGTGCATGGTGCGCCGCACGCCGGCGTCCTTCTCCAGGCCGGAGACCAGGCGGGTGACGATGCACAGCAGCAACTGCCCGTCCGCGGCGCCGACTTCGGCGCGGAAGGCGGCGCCGGAGACCGCGCCGGGGGCGTCGAGGGCGGTGTTGACGGGGGGTTCGATCAGCCGCAGGTCGCGGTGGCCGAAGGCGCGGGCGTCCGGCAGCAGGGCGCCGAGCCCGAGGACCAGGGGCTGGTGGCGGGGCATGCCGCGCAGCATCCGGATGCCGTAGAAGGTGGTGACGATGGGCAGGCGGCCCTGCCGGCCGGGGCCGAAGTAGGCGTTGCGGGCGGCGCGGACCTCCCAGGCGTGGACGAGCTGCGAGCCGTGTTCGTCGGCGAGCCGGCCGAGCCGGGCGCGGATCACGGCGTGCGGGGTCTCGGGGTCGCCGGCCACGACCAGGTCGAGGTCGTGGGAGGCGGCGAGTTCGACGAGCGGGGCGGGGCCGTCGACGCCCTGGGCGAACAGCACGGGCTGGTGGCCCCGGTCGCGCAGGGTGCGGGCGATGTCGACGGCGTTGAGTTGGGCGCCGCCGAGGGCAAGGTTGTTGAGGTGGACCAGGACACGGACCGAACGCACGCTCACTCCTCCCACTGGTGCGGTACGAAGACCGGCGCGGCGAGCACGACCGCGCGCGGCGGGGTGTCCAGCATCGGGCCGAACACGTCGAACTGGCCGGCGGAGTGCCAGCTCATCAGGGTGCCGCCGTCGGTCTTGCCGATGGAGTAGACGCCGGTCCACAGGGTGTAGCGGCCGCGCGGCAGCGGCAGCCGGGGGATGACGCAGGCCACCCGGTGGTCGCCGCCGGTCAGCCGGATCTCGTGGCTGATCTGGAAGATCGGGCTGGAGGTGCCCTCGCTGACGCCCAGGTGCAGGGTGGCGTCGCCCCGGTAGTCGCCGCCGAGGGTGAGTTCGACGGTGACGCCCTCGTCGGTGTGCAGGGTCTCCGCCCCGTCCTCGCCGCGCACCTCGTGCTTGAGCAGCGCCAGCGGTTCGCCGACCCGGGCGCTCGCCTCGGACTGCGCCTCGATGGAGTCGCGGTAGCCGGCCAGCGCGTCCTTGATCCCGGCGTCCACCCGGACGGTGCCCTGTTCGAGCCAGACGCCGCGCCGGCAGATGGACTGCACGGCGGGCAGGTCGTGCGAGACGAAGACGATCGTGGTGCCCTGTTCGGCGACCTCGCGCATCCGGTCCAGGCAGCGCTGCTGGAAGACGGCGTCGCCGACCGCGAGCACCTCGTCGACCAGCAGGACGTGCGGCTCCAGGTAGGCGGCGACCGCGAAGCCGAGGCGCATCTGCATGCCGGAGGAGTAGAACTTCACCTGCCGGTCGATGGCGCCGCCGAGGCGGGCGAACTCGACGATGTCGTCGAAGCGTCCGGCGACCTCGCGGCGCTTGAGGCCGAGCAGCGCGCCGAACAGGTAGATGTTCTCCCGGCCGGTCAGGTCGGGGTGGATGCCGGCCCGGATCTCGATCAGCGCGCCGATCCGGCCGCGCACGTCGATGACGCCCGCGTACGGGTACATGACCCGGGTGAGCATCTTCAACAGGGTGGACTTTCCGGACCCGTTGGAGCCGATCAGGCCGACGGACTCGCCGGGTTCGATGTGCAGGTTGATGTCGCGCAGCGCCCAGCGCCACTCCTCGCCGCGGTCGCCGCGCAGGCGGCGGGCGGCCTGTTCGACCCGGTCGCGCAGCAGCATCCGCTGCTGGTCGGCGCGGAAGCGCTTCCAGACCTGCTGGGTGCGGATGGTGCCCAGAGGGTAGTCACGCGACATCGGCGATCCCCGTTTCCAGCTTCTTGAAGAACAGGTAGCCGCCGACCAGGAAGACCACCGAGCTGGCGGCCGCGATCAGCGTCATCCGCCCGTCCGGCGCCTCCCCGTACAGCAGGGCCTTCCGGTAGCCCTCGATGACCGCGCCGAGCGGGTTGACGCCGACGTAGATCTCCTGGAGCCGGTGCGGGATCTTCGCCAGCGGGTAGGCGACGGGGGTGGCGAACACGCCCATCTGGGTGATGATCGGCAGCAGGTGGCGGACGTCGCGCAGGTACACCACGGCCACCGACAGGATCAGCGCGATGCCGTAGGTGAAGGCGAACTGGATCAGCAGCAGCGGCAGCGCCCACAGGAAGGTGGCGGCGGGGGCGGTCCAGAACACCAGGAACATCAGGCCGAGCACGCCGACGCCGATCGCCATGTCCACGGTGGCGACCAGCATGGTGGCCAGCGGGAACACCTCGCGCGGGCAGTACACCTTGTTCAGCAGGCTGAGGTTGTTGGCCAGGCTGAGCGCGCCCTGGTTCATGGTGTTGCTGAAGAACTGCCAGACGATCAGGCCGACGTAGGCGAACAGCGTGTACGGGGCCGCGCCGGTCTCGATCTTGACGGCGCGGTGGAACACCAGGGTGAAGATGGCGCACAGCGCGAGCGGGGTGAGCACCGCCCAGGCGAAGCCGAGCACCGCCTGCTTGTACCGGGCGCGCAGGTCGCGTTCGGCCAGGGCGCGCACCAACTCCCGTGCCGCCCACAGCTCGTGGGCGACCTTGACGGGGCGCAGCCGGCGTTTGAAGACCAGTTCGGGCGGTGGCCCGGCCGGGATCGTGACGCCGCCGGGGGCCGGTCGGCCCTCGCGGTCGTCGATGACCTGTGCGCGCTGTCCCCCCACGGACTCCCGCCCTCTCCGGGCGCGGCGCAGCCGCGTCCGGTGTCTGTGTCGACTGTGAGCCGGGCGTCCGGTGCTGTCCGGCCCGCCCGGCGACCACCATGACACAGAGTGTGGGGGCGGCGGGCGGGTTCCGTGAAGATTGCGCCAGCTCAGCCCGGCAGTCGACGGTTTCGGGCCGAACTGGCGTGTTCGCCGCGGGAGTTCGCGGCGTGCGGGCCGGTGCTACTTCGCTTCGGCGACCAGTCGGTCCAGCGCGGCGGGCATGTTGTCGACGCCGTCGGCCCGGGTGGGCGAGGTGCGGCCGCCGCCGTCCACGATCACCGTGGGCAGCTCGTTGACCTGGTTGTCGGTGAACAGCTCGGGCGCCTGCTCGACGGCCCGGTCCACCTCCGGGGAGCGGTAGGCGGCGCGGAACTTGGCGGCGTCGATGCCGTTCGCGGCGGCCCAGTCGGTGGCGCCCTGCTCGGTGGTCAGGTCGGCGTGCTGGTCGCGGACGGCGTGGAACACGGCGGCCTGCCGGCGGTCCACCTCGCCGAGCCGGTCGAGGGTGTAGAACAGCCGCGCGTGGGCGCGCTGCGCGGCCTCGTCCGGGCTGCCGACCCAGATCGCCGGGATGCGGCGCAGTTTGACGTCCGCCGTGTGCCTGGCCGCCCAGTCGGTGAGCGGGGTCTCCAGGGCGGCGGAGTGCGAGCAGTCGTACCAGAAGAACTCGACGGCCTCGTGCGTCCGCGTCGCCTTCGGACCGCCGGCGGCGGGCTGCGGCGCGGCGGCCGCGGCCTGCGGGGGCGGGGCCTGGGGGGCCTGCTGGGCGGGCGTGTTGTGCCTGGCGGGCGCGGACTGCTGGGCGGCGGCCAGGTATTGGCTCGGCGTCAGCGGGTGCCGGCCGGTCGGGCCGTGCGACGCGGTCGGAAACGCGGACACGGCGTGGGCGGCGGCGGCCGGGGCGGCGATCAGGCCTCCGGCGACGGCGATCAGGACGGTGGTTCTCAACAGCGGCTTCACCAGGGCAGCGTGGCAGGCTGCCCGGTCGCGGGCCAGGCGATCCGGTCCCGGTCGGCGGAATTCGCCGGAACGGAGCAGTGCCGCTCGAACTGACGTCGGACGGTGGGGCGTTGGCCGTTTGCGCGGGCCCCCGACGGGCGGGCGGCGCCCCCGCCCACCCGCCCGCCGGTTCCGGGTCACCGCCCGCGGCTCACTTGCCGACGGTGCGCAACTGGGCCTTGGCGTCGGCCTCGGAGACCTGCGGGACGCCGATCCGGACCTGCGGGGAGCCCTCCTCCTTCTCCGGGCAGTAGCGGGCGTCCTTGACCGGCATGGGCAGGGTGAGCACGCCCTCGTTGCGGACCATCACCAGCAGCGAGCCGGTGGTGCAGGAGGCGTTGGGCGCGACGGGCGGCGAGGCGAGCCAGCTGACCGCCTGGTAGACCGGCACGCCGGGGTGCAGCACGGTGCCGCCGGCCTTGTCGGCGGCGAAGCTGCCGTTGCCGAGGACGCCGCTGACCAGCTTCTCGAACTGCTGGGTGTGGTCGGTGCGCAGGTCGGCCTTGCCGTAGACCACGCACTCCGTGCCGCTGGTGTTGGTGAGCTTGACGATGCCGGTGATGCGCGGGTCGGCGCTCCGGTCGAGGGTCAGCTCGGCCTTGACGTCGCTCTCCTTCTCGGAGCCGCCGCAGGCCTTGACGTCGCCGGCGGGCTTGGCGGGCGCGGACGACTTGCCACCGCCGGACGCGCCGGACGACGCGCCGGCGGAGGCGTCGGTGGACGGCGCGGCCGCCAGGGCGCTCGCGGCGGAGCTGCCGGCGGGCGCCGGACCGGCGGCGGTGTCGGAGTCACAGGCCGTCAGGGCGAGGACGGAGCAGACGAGTATCGCCAGGGCGGCGGGCTTGCGGAGGTTCAACGGAGGCTCCTGCGGGGGCGGGTGGCACGGCCCGCCGGTCGGCGGGCATGCGTCACCACGCGTCCGGTTGTCGGACGGTTCCTCGGCTACGTGTCCGGTACGTCGCTGTTACACGCCAGGAGAGGCCGCCGACAGCCGAAGCCCTTTCGGCGCCAGGTCGGTTCGGGTGCCGACGGCGCGACGCGTGTAACGCCGCTCCCCTCGACCCGGGCCGGTTCGACGCCCCGGCCGCCGCACGCTCACCCGTAAGACCACCATAAGGAAAGGCTGTCCTTAGTAAGGTTAGGATCACCTTATGAATCACCTGCTGCTGGCCGCGGAGGCGGCCGGATACACCATGCCCCCGACCTGGCGGGTCCTCACCAAGGCCGGCTACTTCCTGGGCCTGAGCGGCGCCATCGGCACCACCGTCACCTACCTCGCCTCCGTACGGCCCGCGCTCCGGGCCGAGAGCACCACCGCCGAGGACGCCGCCGCGCTGCGCGGACGCGCGGCCCGCTACCTGGCCTGGGCGGGCGTCGTCCTGCTGGTCACCGGGTACTTCCAGCTGGTGGCGCGGGTCGCCAGGGCCGGCAAGGGCATGCCGTTCGGCGACGCGATGGCCCCCGGCCGGATAGCGGACTTCCTCGACGCCCCCGCGGCCAAGGGCGCCTGGATCGCCCAGGGCACGCTCTACCAGCTGCAGAACCTGGTGCTCGTCGCCACCGCCGCCGCCCTGATCGCGCTGTTCGTCCCGGCGGTCCGCCGCCACCTCGACCGCGTCGTCCTCGCGGCGCTGCCCGCGTCCCTCGCCATCACGCTGGTCGCCGGCATCCCCGCCACCGCGCCCACCGACCTCGACCGCCGGCTCGACCCGGTGTTCAGCCAGCTCCACATCGTCTCCGGCACCGTCTGGCTCGGCGGCCTGGCCCTGCTGGTCGCCCTCGCGGCCACCCGCGACCGCCTCGGCGCGGGCGCCGGCCTGCTGTGGGCCGACATCTGGCGCCGCTTCAGCCTGGTCGCGATGGTGTGCGTCGGCGCGGTCACCGTCTCCGGGCTCTGGATCGGCTGGAAGCACGTCGGCGCCGTCTCCCAGCTGTGGACCACCGGCTACGGCATCGCCCTGCTGATCAAGCTCCTGCTGGTCCTCGGCCTGGTCACGGCCGGGGCGTTCAACCAGTTCTGGCTGATGCCGAGGATCGTCCGGGCCCGCCGCGCCGACGACACCTCCTCGCTGCTGCACCTCACCCTGCGCCACTTCCCGAAGGTGGTCTGGGGCGAAGTCGCCCTCGGCGCGGCCGTCCTGATCGTCCTGCCCTTCATCACCGGCTCCGCACGCGCCGAGGCCGGCAGCCCCAAGGCCGTCTCCGACACCACCGTCTTCGCCGCCGGCGCCGCGATGACGGCCGCCCTCGCGGTCTCGCTCTACGCCACGACGAAGGCCTCCGACGCCCTGGCCCGCCGCACGGCCGCCACCGCTCACTGACCGGGCCCGGCGCGCGCCGGGCGGCGTCGGCGTGGCGCAGCAGGTGCCGGCGACGAGGGCGGGCACAGCCGGCGTCGGGCCGGCGGGCGCAGCTGTCGCAGGGCTCCTCCCGGCGGCCCTACGGTGTGCAGTCGATCGTGGCCCGGAGGTCGGCGGGGACGACGATGCCGTGCACCGATCCGTCCGCGAGGGCGATCACCTGCAGGCCGTCGTCGCTCAGCGGGTAGCCCACCCGGAACTTGCCGTCGACAAGTGACGCGGGCGGTGGCGGCCAGTCCAGCGACAGCACGCCGTAGCGGTAGACCAGCGAGGTCCCGTCCGGGCGTACCCGCTGCGCGGACTGCGGCTTGATCCGCCATCCTTGGCCGCCCGCCAGGGTGATGACGAAGTCGGCCTCGTAGGTGTGGCCGTTCAGCCCGCAGGGTCCGTCGACGCGGATCGCGGAGACGTGCGGTGCGGCGAAGGACGGCGGTGCGCTCGGCGTCGGTGCGCTCGGCGTCGGTGGGACCGTGCGGGTCGACGCCGGTGCAGTGGGTCGCGAAGGGCTGACGGCCGGGGCCGGCGACGTGGCCGACGGCGGGGTGGCGGCCTCGCCGGGCGGCGGTTCGGCGGTCGGCGCAGTTGTCCCGGGGCCGGCGGCCGTCGCGGCCGTAACGTCCGTCCCGGCCGCCGTGCAGCCGCTCGCCGGCAAGGCCGCCGCCAGCGCGGCCCCGGCCGTCGGAATCCTGCGTCGCACCCGTCCGTCCCCCGATCCCGTCCCGTCCCCGCCCCGAGCGGGGAAGGGCCCACCGTAGGACCCGGAGGCGAGCGGCGGGCCAACAGCGGGCCGACGACGGACCAGCGTCCTGAGTCGCGAACAAGAATCCGGCCGGCCGTGCCGAACTCGGGCTGGAATGCGCCCAGTTGACCGGCGGCGCCGGCATGCCGCCGCTCACCGGGACCGCTTCGCCGCCCTCGGACCGCTGCCGGGATTCGACGCGCGCACCGGCGACGTCGACGTGGCGCACCGCGGGGACGAAGGCACCGGCCGACGGATCACGTGCTCCGGCTGGCGGGCCGCCCCCGGTGGGCGATGTCGCGCAGGAGGTGCTGCCAGTGGGTGGTGACGGTGGCGAGGTCGAAGTGGGTGAGGGCGTGGGTGCGGGCGGCGGTGGCGTAGGGGGTGCGGTCGGTGGTGAGGAGGGTGTGGAGGGCTTCGGCGGTGGCGGTGGGGTTGTCGGGGGGTGTGAGGAGTCCGGTCTCGCCGTGGCGGACGACGTCGGAGACCCAGCCGACGTCGGTGGCGACGGCGGGGAGGGCGGTGAGGGCGGCTTCGATCAGGACGCCGGGGACGCCCTCGGAGTCGCTGGTGAGCAGCAGCAGGTCGGCGGCCCGGTAGAGCGGGGCGGGGTCGGCGAGCGGGCCGAGCAGGTGGGTGCGGGGGCCGGCGGCGGCCGCGAGGCGTTCGCGGAGGGGGCCTTCGCCGGCGAGGGCGAGGTGGACGGTGTCGGGGAGTTCGGCGTGGGCGGCGAGGGCGACGTCGGGGCGCTTCTCGGGGCTGAGGGCGCCGACCCAGGCGATCAGCGGGCCGCCGGCGGGCAGTCCGAGGGCCGCGCGGGCGGCGGCCTTCTCGGCGGGGCCGGCCGCGGGCCGGAACCGTTGTGCCGGGCGGGCGTTGGGCAGCACGTGCAGCCGGCGGGCGGGCAGCCGGAAGCGGGTGCGCAGCAGGTCGACGCCGTGCGGGGAGATCGCGGCGACGGCGGCGGCCCGGTGCAGGAACGCGCCGACTCGCAGGCGGCGGGCGGGAGTCGCCGTCCAGTGCCGGGGGTCGCCGATGTTGACGTAGACGAACGGGGTGCGGGTGCCCAGCAGTCCGAGCGCGCACGCCTGGAGCGTCGACGACCCGTGCGCCACCACCACGTCGGCCCGCCGGGCCGCCCGGCGCAGCGCCCGCAGCGTGTCCGGGTGGTGGCGCGAGGGCCCCAGCACGGCCACCGGCCCGGCGGGATCGGCGGGATCGGCGTCCGGATGCGGATGCAGCGCCACCAGCTCGGACGCCTGTCCCCGGCGCGCCAGTTCGGCATGCAGGTCACGGGCGAGACGCTGGGCGCCCCGGGCGCGCGGATCGGTGATCACATGCAGCACGCGCGGCTCGGCCATGGGCCCGACCCTACCCAGCCGCCCCGGGCCGCCGGGCCCGCTTCGGCCAACTGCCCGCGCGCCCACACCTGCTCGGGGAGCGAGGGCCGTGCCGATGTGCGGCACGGCCCTCGCGGTGGGGTGTGGGGCGCCCCGTTCCCGCCCTCGTCGGTGGATCTGCACGGTGGTAGTGAGCTGTGCGATGTGCTCTGTCACCTGTGCGCGTTGCTGAGCTGCATTGTCGGTGGGGAATTGAACCCCTGCGCTGCTCTTCGCGCGCCGGGGCCGGATGAACCGCCGGCCGCGGTGTGTGCACGCCTCCACGACTACCTGCTTCCCACACCCGGCTTGTGGGTGAGGTCAGTCCTCGATCAGGTCGATCTCCCAGTTGGCGCGCTGGATCATGGTGTCCACCTCGCGGACCTCCTTGGCCAGCAGGTCCGCCCGGGCGCGGAGTTCGGCGACCGGGAGGGCGGAGAACATCCGCAGTTCGGAGCGCAGCTGCCGGACGGCGCCGCGCCCGGAGGCGGCGTCGGCGGCCGTGGTGACGACCGAGTGGCGCAGGCGCAGGACGTCCCGGCGGGCGAGGGCGTCGGTGAGGGTGCCGCCGCCTTCGACGATCGCGGTGGAGTTGGTCCGGTTGATCTGCCGGATCAGCCGCTCCAGTTCGTCCAGCGTCTCCTCGGTCCGGGCCAGGACCTCTGCCGCGTCCTCGGCCGGCTCCTCGCCCTCCTGGTAGCGGGCGCTGCCGACGACCCGGGACCGCAACTGCTCCACCTGCCGCACCGCGGCCGCGCGCTGTGCGAGCGCTTCAGCCAGTTTCACCGCGCCATCACCTCTACATACGAATGATCGTCCGGCAAGTATGCACGTCAGCGCGGTGGCGCAGTGCGCGGGGTGGGGGAACGCGTCAGACCTGCCGCCCCTGGGCGAGGGCGCGCAGGGCCGGGAGGTTGTCGGCCAGGAATGCGTCGACGGTGCGGGCCGGGCGGCCGAGCAGGTCGGGGACGGCGGTGGTGACTTCGGCGAGGGAGCCGGCGGCGGCGGCGCGGAGGAGGTCGGCGAGGTCGGCGGCGAAGGCGAGGGGTGCGCCCCGGCCGGCGAGGGCGGCGGCGAGGGCGTCGGGGGTGAGGGTGACGAGGTCGACGGGGCGGCCGAGGGCGGTGGCGACGCGGTCGGCGAGCTGGGCGTCGGTGAGGGCTTCGGGGCCGGTGAGGACGAAGGTCTCGCCGGGGCGGGCGGGTCCGGTGAGGAGGGCGGCGGCGCAGGCGGCGATGTCGTGGCAGTCGATGTGGGAGATCGGGCCGTCGCCGTAGCGGCTGATCAGCCGGCCGTCGGGGGTGAAGGCGGCGGGCCCGAGCAGGTTCTGCAGGAAGCCGGAGGGCTGGAGCACCGTCCAGGCCAGGCCGGTGGCGGCGAGGCGGCGGTCGAGTTCCCCGTGCGCGCCCTCGGAGAGCAGGCCGCCGGGCGCCGCGTGCCAGACGGAGATCTTGACGACCCGTTCGACGCCGGCCGCGGCGGCCGCGTCGATGACGGCGCCGATCTGGCGGACCATCGGCTGTTCGCCGTCCACGGCCTGCGCGCCGGGGCCGTTGAGGAAGAGCCGGTCGACGCCCTCGAACGCGGCGGTGAGCGAGGCGGGGTCGTCGAAGTCGCCGACCAGGTAGGCGCAGCCCAGCTCGCGGCCCTTCGCCTCGTCGCGCACCAGGGCCTTGAACTCGGCCTTGCGGTCGGCGAGTTGGCGGACCAGGTGGCGTCCGATGGAGCCGGTGGCGCCCGTCACCAGGATCATGGCATGTCCCTTCCCCCGGACGCCCCGATAAACTGAGGCATCCTCGAATTCGTCTAAGTCGAGGATGCCTCGACTTAACTCGGAACACAAGCGGGAGTTGCCGTGCCGGAGCCCACCGAACCCACCGGACCCACCGGGCCCGCCCGCCGCCGCCCGCGCGCCGACGCGCTGCGCAACCGGGAGCGGCTGCTCACCGAGGCCGACGCCGCGTTCCGCGAGGAGGGCACCGGCGCCTCGCTGGAGGGGATCGCCCGGCGGGCGGGCGTCGCGATCGGCACCCTGTACGGGCACTTCCCGACCCGCGCCGCGCTGATCGCCGCGCTGCTGGAGGAGCGCAACGCCGCGCTGTTCGCCCGCGGCGCGGAGCTGGCCGCCGACCCCGACCCGGCCCGGGCGCTGGCCGAGTGGGTCCGCGCGGTGGTCCGGCACGCCGCCGCCTACCAGGGGCTGGCCGAGCAACTGTCGGGCGGCGCGGCCGAGTTGAACGAGTCCTGCGCCGAACTGACCGCGCTGGGCGACCGGTTCACGGACCGCGCCCGGGCGGCCGGGGCGCTGCGCGGGGACACCACCGGCGCCGACCTGTTCACGCTGATGAACGCCGCCGCCTGGAGCCGCGAGCACGACACCCCGGAGCAGGCCGAGCGGCTGCTCGACCTCGCCCTGGCCGGCATGCTGACCGCCGTGCCCGGGCGGGCCGCCGGGTAGCCGCCACCGGCGGGGTTTCCTCCGGTTTCGCGGACGCGGGGGCGGTCCGGCTGGGATGCTGAGCGCCGGTCAGGGGGTGGACTGGGCAGGGGGTGGCTGCGGTGCGCGTGGTGTACGTGATCGACAGTGTGAGCCGGGTCGGCGGGGCGGAGCAGGGCCTGGTGGCGATGGCGCCGCTGCTGGTGCGGGCGGGTGTGGAGCTGCAGGTGGCGTTCCTGAAGGAGTCGCCGGGCGGCTTCCAGGCCGAGCTGCGGGCGGCGGGCGCCGAGCCGGTGCCGGTGCTGCGGGGTTCGCGTCCGGCACGGCTGGCGGCGCTGCGCGCGGAGTTCCGCCGCCGCCGGCCGGATCTGGTGCACACCACGCTGTACGAGTCGGACGTGCTGGGCCGCTCGGCGGCGCTCGCGGCGCGGGTGCCGGTGGTGTCGAGCCTGGTCAACTCCGCGTACGGGCCGGAGCACCTGCGGGCGCGCGGCCTGAGCCCGTGGAAGGTGCGGGCAGCGCAGGGCGTGGACGCGCTGACCGCGCAGGGCGTGCGCCGCTTCCACGCGCTGACCGAGCACGTCGCGGACGCGATGGCGGCCCGCCTGCTGGTGCCGCGCCGCCGGATCGACGTGGTGCCGCGCGGCCGCGACCCGCTGCTGCTGGGCTCGGCGACCCCGCAGCGGCGGGCGGCGGTGCGGGCTGAGCTCGGGCTCGCCGAGGACGTGCCGGTGGTGCTGGCGGCGGCCCGGCAGCAGTACCAGAAGGGCCTGGACGTGCTGCTGGCGGCCTGGCCCGGGGTGCGCGCGGCGAGCACGGCCGCGGTGCTGCTGCTGGCGGGCAGCCGGGGCGCCGAGACGTCCCGGCTGGAGCAGCTGGCCGCCCGCACCGAGGGGGTGCGCTTCCTCGGGCCGAGGGACGACGTGTTCGACCTGATGGCGGCGGCGGACGTGTGCGCGGTGCCCTCGCGCTGGGAGGGGCTGGGCAGCGCGGCGATGGAGGCGATGGGCGTCGGCGTGCCGCTGGTGTGCGCGGACGTCCCGGCGCTGCGCGAGACCGTCGGCTCGGAGGACTACGCGCTGCTGGTGCCCCCGGAGCGGCCGGGCGAGCTGGCGGCGGCGCTGCTGCGGGCGCTGGACGGCCCCGGCGAGGCGCTGGTGCGGGCGAAGGCGGCCCGGGCACGTTTTCTGACCAGGTTCACCCTTCAGCAGGTGTCCGCGCGGATGGTCGAGTTCTACGAGCGCGCGCTGGCCTGAGGCCGCAAGGGCCCTTCGCGTCCGGAGCGTTGTGAAGGTTCAGTGACGGCTCGTCACGTTGTGTACGGGCGTCCAGAATACGTCCACAGCTTGGTACCGGAATCGCCAAAGTGCTTGCGCCGCAGGTCCGGCGCGGGAAGCATCGATCGTCAGGGGCATGGTCTGGGGGGACCGTCCAACTGTCGAGGCCGCGGCCCGCCGAGAGGCGTGTGGGCGCGGGCGTCGGGGACGAGGCGAGGGGAACCAACCGGTGGAACCGGCAAATCTGTTCACCGTGCTGCGGCGGTACTGGCGGCTGCTGGCCGGCTGCACCGTCGCCGCGCTGATCGTGGGGTTCGTGCTGACACCGGCCGGTGACGCGGTGGACAACGGCAAGTGGCAGTGCAAGGTGGCGATCACTCCGGTCGCGGGCGCGGCGGACACCGTCCGGGCCGACCAGGTGCTGTCGTACGCGCAGGGCTCGGCGGTGACCACGGCGGCGGCGCAGAAGCTGCGCATCACGGACGTCGCGGGGCTGTCCGCGCGCCGCACGGTGGCCGCCGCGTCCACCCAGATGCTGGTGTTCACCACCACCGGCCCGACCCAGCAGTCCTGCGCGGACCTGGCGGCGGCGCTGTCCGAGGCCACCATCACCGGCTACAGCCAGGAGTCGAAGAAGAGCGCCGACGAGTCGATCAAGCGGCTGCGCTCCCAGGCGGACGCCCAGCAGCAGCAACTCGACGATCTGCAGAAGCAGTTCAGCCGGGCCAACGCCACCGATCAGGCCAAGCTCCAGCCGCAGCTGTCCACGGCCACGGCGGCGCTCACCAAGACCCTCGGCGCCATCGCCGACCTGCAGAACTACAGCCAGACCGACGCCATCCAGCAGTGGGGGTCGATCGACGCGAAGGAGCTCGGCGGCAACCTGCTGACCTCCCCCACCCGCAGCGTCCGCCTCGCGCTCGCGGTGGTGCTGGGCCTGGCGCTGGGCGTGGTGGCCGCGCTGATGCTGTCCCGGATGGACACCCGGCTGCGCACCCGCGACGGCGTCGAGGAGGCGTTCAACCTGCCGGTGATCGGCGAGATCCCGCGCCTGTCACGGCGGTTGCGGCGGCTGCGCGAGCCGCTGGTGACGGCCCGGCCGGAGGACCCGGCGACCGAGGCGTACCGTTCGCTGCGCTCCACCCTGCTGCTGACCGGGCCGCGCGCGCTGTCGGCGCAGCTCGGGCAGGGCGGCCTGGACCCGGACGACCGGCGGGCCCGGCGGGCCGCCCAGCCCGCGCCGGTGGTGCTGGTGATGTCGGGGCGCTCCGGCGACGGACGGACCACCACGGTGGCGAACCTGGCGGCCACCCTCGCCGAGACCGGACGCCAAGTGCTGCTGCTGGACTGCGACTTCCGCCAGCCGGGCCTGCGCGACCAGTTCGGCGTCGGCGACGGCCCGGGCATGGCGGAGCTGCTCTCCGGCGAGCAGCTGCCCGACCCGGTGGACCTGATCCGCCGCACCAACGTGGCGGGCGTCGCGCTGATCACCGGCGGCAACACCACCGCGTACCCGGCGGCGCTGGTGCTGCGCGCCGGGGAGGTGCTGACGCTGGCCCGCCGGCACGCGGACGTGGTGCTGATCGACTCCTCGCCGCTGCTGCACGCCAACGACGCCTACGACCTGGTGCAGCACGCGGACGCCGTGCTGGTGACGGTGATGGCCGGCAACGTCCGCCCGGAGGAGGCCGACCGGGTCTCCGAGCTGCTGGCCCGCACCGGCGTGCCGGTGGCGGGCGTGGCGCTGCTGGGCGCGGAGGGCACCACCGGGCGCCGCAAGCGCGTGCCGCGCCCGGGCCGGGCCGCCGCGAAGTCCGCGCCCGCCGCGCCGGCCGCGAAGCCGGCCGCGATCGCCGCGAAGCCCGCCGCGCCCCGCCGCGTCGAGCCCCGGCGCGGTGCCGAGCCGCAGCCCCGGGTGGAGCCGCAGCGCCGCCCGGGCGAGCACCAGCGGCCGGCCGATCCGCGCCCCTCCGCGCCGGCCTACGGCGAGGGCCCCGACCGCCGGGACGGCGCGACCAGCTGGGGCCGCCGCCCGGCCGAACTGCCGCCCGAGGAGCCGACCGAGACCACCCTGCAGCTGCGCCTGGGCGAGGAGCGGTGACGGGCGCGCGGGCCCGGGTGCTCTGGCTGGCCAAGGGCCTGGGCCGCGGCGGAGCGGAGCAGCTGCTGCTCAACTGCGCCCGCCACGTGGACCGTTCGCGTTTCGCGGTGGAGGTGGCGTACGTCCTGCCGCACAAGGACGCGCTGGTGCCGGCGCTGGAGGCGGCCGGCCTGCCGGTCCACTGCCTGGGCGGCGCGCCGGGCCGCCGCTGGCCGCTGCGGCTGCGGGCGCTGCTCGCCGAGCGCCGCTACGACCTGGTGCACACCCACATGCCGGTGCCGGCCGTCGCGGCCCGCCTGCTGACGGCCCCCCGGCGCACCGCGCTGGTGCACACCGAGCACAACCTGTGGGAGCGCTACCGGCTGCCGACCCGCTGGGCCAACGCGCTCACCTACCGCCGCAACGACGCGGTGATCGCGGTCTCGCACGCGGTGGCGGCGGGCATCGGGGGCCGCCGCCCCACGGGTTGGCTGACGGTGGTGCACCACGGCCCGGACCTGGGCGACGCCCCGTCCGGCCCGGCCGCCCGCCGCGCCGCCCGGTCCGAACTCGGCCTGCCGCAGGACGCGTTGGTGATCGGCACGGTCGGCAACCTGACGCCGAAGAAGGACCAGGCCGCCCTGCTCGCCGCGTTCGCGCTGCTGCGCCGCACCCACCCGGACGCCCGGCTGGTGCTGGTCGGCTCGGGCCCGCTGGAGGCCGAGCTGCGCCGGACGGCGGGCGACGGCGTGCTGTTCGCGGGCTCGCGGGCGGACGTGCCGGCGCTGCTGCCGGGCCTCGACGTGTTCTGCCTGAGCTCCCGCCAGGAGGGCCTGCCGGTGGCGCTGATGGAGGCGATGACCAGCGGCCTGCCCTCGGTGGTGACCAGGGTGGGCGGCATGCCGGAGGTGCTGGACGACGGCGTCGAGGGCCGCCTGGTGCCGCCCGGCGACCCGTCCGAACTGGCCACCGCACTGGGCGGGTTGGCGGCGGACCGGGGGCTGCGGGAGCGGATGGGCGTGGCCGCCCGGGAGCGGTCGAAGTCCTTCGACGTGGCGGGCGCGCAGCGCGCGGTCGAGCGGGTGTACGCACGCGTGCTGGCACGCTGAGTCCGGAGGGGACGAGCACGACGTGAGCGGTGAACCGACGTACCGCGCTCTGGAGCCGGCGGACGTGCCGGCGGTCCTGGAGCTGCTGACGGCTTCGCTGGCGGGCGGCCCGACGGGGCGGCGCAGCGCCGAGTTCTTCGACTGGAAGCACCGGGCGAACCCGTTCGGCGCGAGCCCGGGCCTGCTGGCGGTGGCGCCGGACGGCCGGCCGGTGGGGGTGCGGCTGTTCCTGCGCTGGTCGTGGCGCGGCGCGGGCGGCCGGACGGTCCGGGCGGTGCGGCCGGTGGACACCGCGACGCACCCGGACTTCCAGGGGCGCGGGATCTTCCGGCGGCTCACCCTCGACCTGCTCCACCAGGTCGAGGACGAGGCCGAGTTGGTGTTCAACACGCCGAACGGCAACAGCCTGCCGGGGTATCGGAAAATGGGCTGGCGGGAGCTCGGCCGGGTGCCGGTGGCGCTGCGGGTGGCCCGGCCCATGGCGTTCGCCCGGGGCGCGCGGGCGGCGCTGGCCCGCCGCCCGGGCCCGTCGGGGCCGCCGCGCTGCGAACTGCCCACCGCCGCCGACTGGTTCGCCTTCCCGGACCCGCGGCTGCCGGAGCTGCTGGCGGAGCGGGCGCTGGCGGACGCGGCCGAGACGCGGCTGCACACGGTGCGCACCGCCGGGTACCTGGCCTGGCGGTACGGGGCCGCGCCGGGCCTGGACTACCGGGTGGTGACGGTGGAACGCGGCGGCGAGCTGGTCGGGTTGGCGTTCGGCCGGCCGCGGCGGCGCGGCCCGCTGGCCGAGTTCACGCTCGCCGAGCTGATCGTCCGCCCGGGCGACCGGGCGGCGGCGGCGGGGCTGCTGCGCGCGGCCGCCGCGGCCGGCTGCGACCACGCCGCCACCCACCTGTCGCCGGGCACCGAGGCCGCGGCGGCGGGCCTGCGGGCGGGCTGCGTGCGCGCGCCGCGCACCGGCATGGTGCTGGCCGCCCGGACCCCGTCCGGCCCGCTGCCCGCCGAACGCTCCCTCGCCGACTGGCGGTTCAGCCTCGGCGACCTGGAGGTCTTCTGATGGCCGCGACCCGTCGGGCCGCCCGCCCGACGGCCCGCCCGCTCGCCCCGCGGCTGCGCGAGGCGGTCCGGCGCGGCCGGCTGACGGCGCTGGCCTGGGCGCTGGTGATGGGCTACGTGACGGTGTTCGTGCTGGCGATGGTGCACACCTCGTACGACACCTGGGGTGCGCTGCTGGTCGCGCCGGCGCTGATGGCGATCGGCACGCCGATCCTGGCCCGGGTGGCGGCGGGCAACCCGGAGCGGGGCGTGTTCAAGCTGCTGATCGTGGCGATGGCCGCCAAGCTGTTCTGCGCGTTCCCGCGCTACCTGATGGCGTTCGTGCTGTACGGCGGCGCGGCGGACGCCAAGATGTACGACCAGAAGGGCTCGGAGCTCGCCCGGTACCTGACCACCACGGACCTGCTCGGCGGCCTGCACTACGACCTGGGCATGAAGGTCGCGGGCACCGGCTTCGTCATCATCGTCACCGGCGTGGTCTACGCGGTCACCGGGCCGACCCTGGTCGGCGGGTTCCTGGTGTTCTCCTGGCTGGGCTTCTGGGGGCTGCTGTTCTTCTGGCGGGCGCTGCAGATCGCCTTCCCGGAGGCCGACGCGCGGCGCTACGCGAAGCTGGTGTTCTTCCTGCCCTCGCTGCTGTTCTGGCCGTCCAGCATCGGCAAGGACGCCTGGATGATGTTCTGCCTGGGCCTGACCACGTACGGCGTGGCGCGGCTGCTGGACCGCCGCTTCGGCGCGTTCGCGTGCATCGCGCTGGGCTCGCTGGGCACCGCGATGGTCCGCCCGCACGTGACGGTGCTGGCGGGCGCGGGGCTGACGGTGGCGTACGTGCTGCGCAAGCGGCCGCGGCAGGTGTCGGCGCTGGGGCCGCTGCGCACGGTGCTGACGGTGGCGGTGCTGGGCGTCGGCGTGATGCTGATGCTCCAGCAGGTGTCGACGTTCTTCGGCACCAGCGGCACCGGCGGGGACGCCGTCAACCAGGTGCTGTCGGAGACCTCGCGGCGCACCTCCCAGGGCTCCTCGGTGATCAACCAGGCGACGGCGGAGGATCCGGCGCCCGCGTTCAGCCTGAACCCGGCGCGGCTGCCGGTGTCGGTGATCAGCGTGCTGTTCCGGCCGTTCCCGTTCGAGGCGTCCAACGTCCAGAACCTGATCCAGTCGGTGGAGTGCTTCGCGCTGCTGGTGATGTTCGTCCGGGCCTGGCCGCAACTGGCCCGGATTCCCAAGCTGTTCGTCCAGCGCTCCTACGTCGCGTTCACGGTGGTGTACACCCTGCTGTTCTGCTGGGCGTTCTCCACCATCAACAACATGGGCATCCTGTCCCGCGAACGGGTGCAGGTGCTGCCGCTGGTCCTGGTGCTCCTGGCGATCCCCCGGCCGGCCTCCGCCGGCCGGGTGGCCCGCCGCCGGCGCCCGCCGGTGTGGCGGGTGCAGCCCGGCCAGTGGGGCGGCGGCCCAGGGCCCGAACCTCCGGTCGCCGTCGGCGCGCCGGACACCGTGTCACGAACCCAGGGGGGATCGACCACATGACGACCGACCAGCAGCTGCCCGCCGTCCTCGACGGCGCGCCCGCCTTCCCCGACGGCCTGCCGCTCACCCGGGTCCGGGTGCCCGACCGCGAACGGCTGCTCGGCCGGCTCGCCGAGGTGCTCGACTCGGGGATGCTCACCAACGGGCCCACCGTCCGCGAACTGGAGGAGCGGGCGGCCGAGTTGCTGGGCGTGCCGCACGTGGTGGCGGTGTCGAACTGCACGGCCGGCCTGATGCTGGTGCTGCAGGCCGCCGGGGTGGACGGCCGCCGCCCGGTGCTGATGCCCGGCTTCACCTTCTCCGCCACCGCGCACGCCGCGCACTGGGCCGGCGGCGTCCCGCTGTTCGCCGAGGCCCGCGAGCAGGACATCACCCTCGACCCGGCGGACGCCGAGGCCCGCCTGAAGGCCGCCGACTCCCCCGCCGCGCTGATGGCCACCCACGTGTACGGCACGCCCTGCCAGGTCGAGGAGCTGCAGCGGCTCGCCGACGCGACGGGGCTGCCGCTGGTGTACGACGCCGCGCACGGCCTCGGCTCGGCCCGGCGCGGCGTTCCGATCGGCAACTTCGGCCTGGCCGAGGTGTTCTCGATGAGCCCCACCAAGGTCGCGGTGGCCGGCGAGGGCGGCCTGGTCGCCACCCGCGACGCGGCGCTCGCCGCGACCCTGCGCACCGCCCGCGACTACGGCAACCCCGGCGACTACGACACGCTGTTCCCCGGCCTGAACGCCCGGATGAGCGAGCTGCACGCCGCCGTCGGCCTGAACTGGCTGGCCGGCCTGCCCGAGCGGGTCGCCCACCGCGGCGCCCTGGTCGCCGAGTTCGCCCGCGCCACCGCCGGCCTGCCCGGCCTGCGCCTGGCCCTGCCGGAGGACGGCGACACCTCCACCTTCAAGGACCTCACGCTGATCCTCGACGCCGACGCCTTCGGCCTGAGCAGCCGCCAACTGGCCGCCGCGCTGCGGGCCGAGGGCATCGACACCCGCCGTTACTTCCACCCGCCCGTCCACCGGCAGCGCGCCTACGCGCACCTCGGGCAGGCCGAGGAGCTGCCGCGCACCGACCGGCTCGCCGACTCGGTGCTGACCGTCCCGCTGTGGTCGCACATGAACGCCGTCACCGTCCGCCGGGTCGCGGACGCGGTGGTGCGTGTCCGGTCCTTCGCGCCGCGGGTGCGCGAGGCGCTGGGCAACGGCTGAGCGAGCCTCGGACGGCGGTTCGGCGGCTCGCCGGAACGGGTGAACTCGGTTGGACCACAGGGAGGTTGGGACGACAGGATGACCGGCATGTTCAAGGGATTCCGCACCTTCCTGCTGCGCGGCAACGTGGTCGACCTCGCGGTCGGCATCGTCATCGGCGCCGCGTTCACCGCCGTCGTCACCGGTTTCGTCGCCGCCTTCCTGACCCCGCTGGTCGGCGTCGCCTCCGGCGCGGTCGGCGACTTCAGCAAGGAGGCGTTCACCGTCGCCGACGTCACCTTCCCGTACGGCGCCTTCCTCCAGGCGCTGATCAGCTTCGTGCTGGTCGCCGCCGTCATCTACTTCGCCGTCGTGCTGCCGGTCTCCAAGCTGCAGAACCGGTTCAACCCGGTCAAGGACGCGCCGGTCGCCAAGACCGACTGCCCCGAGTGCCTCAGCACGGTGCCGGCCGCCGCCACCCGCTGCGCGCACTGCACCAGCGAACTGGCCGGCCGCCCGGGCTTCCCCGCCCAGGCCAAGGCCGCCACCACCGCGGCCCGCTGACCCACCGCTCCGGCCCGGACGGCACACCTGCCGCCCGGGCCTGCGGGCATGCGGGCAGCCGGGCGGGCTTAACAGAACCTTCACGGACGCTTTCGCCGGGCGCAGCTGACCCTTTTGTCCCCTTCCGGGCGGCGGATCGCGCACGGACCATACGTCGCGGATGGCCGAAATGACTCCACCCATTCGCCCAACTACCGCCATGATTGTCCGATTTGAGCCCGCGAAGAGTCTGTAAACAGTTGAACTCCGGGCCGTCCCGCTCTCCTCAGCAGGCATGTTGTGGGCTTACGGTATGCCCCATGACCTCGCCCCGCTCCTACGACGGAGTCGGCTACCCCTCTCCGTCCTTCGGCTCCGGCACGCCCATCTACGACAGCCTCGTCGCAGAACGCGGCATCCCGCAGATCGCACCCATCAACGTGCCGCCCGCCAACGCGGCCCCCACCTGGTCGGCGGCCTTCGGCAGCTCGCTCGACGGGTTCGGCACCGGCTTCGACGCGCCGCCCGCGTCGAACCTGCCCGCCCTGCCCCCGGCCCGCCTCGCCCTCGGCCCCGGCCCGAGCAGCAGCCCCGTGCCCGCGCCGCACATCCCGGCGCAGCCGGGCTACGCGGCCGCGCCGGTGCCGCCGCAGCCGCAGCCGTTCATGCCCGGACAGCGCCCGGCCGCGCCGTCCTACCCGCAGCCCGCGCAGGCGTACCCGGCGGCCGCCGCGAACTCCTTCGCCTCCGCGCCGCAGGGCTTCGCGCCGAACCTGGCCCCCGCCCCGAACCTGGCCCCCGCGCCCCAGCAGTTCGGCGGCGGCCAGCAGTTCGGCTCGCAGCAGTTCGGCGGCGGGCAGCAGTTCGGGGCCCAGCCGGCCGCGCAGCAGCAGGGCTTCGCCGACCAGTCCTTCGGCGGCAACACGCTGCGGCCCGCCCAGCCCAACCCGCCGCAGCAGTACCCCCAGTACCGCCAGTACCCCCAGGCAGGCTGACCCGGAACGACTGCAACACCCCTCCCCACAGGGGCAAGGTCTCTATGAGTTCCACCGGTTCCCCGCGCCCCCACCAGGGCGCGGGGAATCGTGCGTTGGGCCGCCCGGACCGCGCCGACCGCGCCGTTCGGCCTCTGGCAGGATGGCGGCCATGCCGCACCTTCTCTCCCTCCACCTGTACCCCGTCAAGTCCATGTACCGCCTCAGCCCGTCCGCCGCGGACGTGCAGCCCTGGGGCCTGGCCGGTGACCGTCGCTGGATGCTGGTGGACGCGGAAGGCGTCGCCCTCACCCAGCGGGACGAGCCGTCGATCGGCCAGTTCCGCCCGCTCCCGTCCGCCGACGGCGCCACCCTCACGCTGACCGCCCCGGACGGCGCCGCCCACACCCTGCCGGTGCCGACCACGGCCGGCGGCGCGCCCGAGGCGACCGTCTCGGTCTTCGGCACCGCCTTCCCGGCCGCCGTCGCGGGGCCGGAGACCAGCGCCTGGCTGGCCGAGCACCTGCCCGCGAAGCTCGGCGCGGTGCGCCTGGCGCACCTGGACCGCCCCGGGGCCAGCCGGCCGATCAACCCGAAGTACGCGGACCCCGACGAGACGGTGTCGATGGCGGACGGCTACCCGCTGCTGCTCACCACCAGCGCCTCGCTGGCCGAGCTGAACGCGCGGATCGCCGAGGACCACCCGGACGACGAACGCAAAGGCGCGGCGCTGCCGATGGAGCGCTTCCGGCCGAACCTGGTGGTGGCCGGCACCGAGCCGTGGGCGGAGGACGGCTGGCGGCGGATCCGGGTCGGCGGCCTGGAGTTCCGGGTGGTCAAGCCGTGCGGCCGCTGCGTGGTGACCACCACCGACCAGGAGACCGGCGAGCGGCGCGGCCCCGAGCCGCTGCGGGCGCTGGGCCGCCACCACCGGTTCGGGCAGAAGCTGGTGTTCGGCCAGAACCTGATCCCGGTCCGCGCGGTGCCGGACGCCGAGGTGCTGGGGACGCTGACGGTCGGCGACGAGGTCGAGGTGCTGGAGGCGGTCGAGCCCCCGCTGCCGGACCGCCGCTGACGCCCCGCTCGCCGGACGCGTCCGCGCGCACGCCCCCGGCCGGGGCGCGGACGTCGCCGCACACGCCCCGGCCGGCCACCCGGAACCACCCCCCGGCTCGTTCGTTGAACCGGGCGACGGTCCGGTCCGCCCCTCGCGCTACGGTGGGGGTGATCGCGCAGCGTCTCGCACGCACGCGTCTCGCACGCACTCGACGAAGGCGGGGATGACAGATCGTCATGGGTGAGCTCAGGGTCCGGGTCACGCAGGACAGCGCCTCCCGGTGGCGGCGGCGCAGCGGGGAGTACGCGACGCTCCGCGAGGCCCTGGAGGTGGCCGAGCCGGGTGACACCCTGACGGTCCGGCCCGGGCTGTTCCGCGAGGCGGTGCTGGTCGACAAGCCGGTGACGCTGGTCGCCGAGCAGGGGCCGGGCAGTGTGCGGATCGCGCCGCCGGAGAGCGCGGTGCGCGGCGGCACGGCGCTGACGGTCACGGCGGGCGCGACGATCCGCGGCCTGACCGTGGAGGGCTCGGACCGCAGCACGCCCGCGGTGCTGCTGTCCCGCGCGGACGGCGCGGTGCTGGCGGACTGCCGGATCGAGACCTCCTCCGCGGTGGGCGTGGAGCTCGCCGACGGCACCCGGGCCCGGCTGGTCAACTGCACCGTGGAGAACCCGTCCGGCCTGGGCGTCCGGCTGCGCGCGCAGGCGCAGGCCGAGCTGTCGGAGTGCGAGGTCTCCGGCGCGGGCCAGAGCGGCCTGGCGGTGCTGTCCGGTTCGCGGCTGCGCGCGGAGCGGGTGCGGGTGCACCACACGGGCGGCGCGGGCGTGCTGCTGGCCGACCCGGGGTCGCTGGCGGAGCTGACCGGCTGCGAGGTGTTCGAGGTGCGCGGCTCGGGCGTGCAGGCCGAGGCGCAGGCCATCGGTCGATTGACGGACTGCTCGGTGCACCGGGTCACCGGCAACGGCCTGAGCCTGGACACCGGCGCCGAACTGGAGCTGACCGGCTGCCGGGTGCACGAGGTGCCGGAGAACGCGGCCGACCTGCGCGGCGGCTCCCGGCTGACGCTGCGGCAGGTGACGGTGCACGCGTTCGGCCGGGGCGCGCTGTCGGTGTGGGACGGCGGGACGAAGGTGCTGGCGGAGAGCTGCCGGTTCCACTCCGCGCAGGGCGACTACCCGGCGCTGTGGGTGAGCGACGGCGCGGCCCTGGAACTCGTCGACTGCTCGCTCGACGACCTGCCGGACGCGCTGTTCGTCCTCGACCAGGGCTCCTCCGCGTCGGCCCGCGACTGCTCGTTCACCGCGATCCGCTCCTCCGCGGTCTCCGTCTCGGGCGGGGCGAGCGCCGACCTGTCGGGCTGCCGGATCCAGGGCGCGGGCACCGGCCTGTGGTTCCGCGACCACGGCTCGGGCGGCCTGCTGACGGACTGCGAGATCGCCGACGTCGCCACCGGCGTGATCGTCACCAAGGGCGCGGACCCGGTACTGCGCGAGTGCACGGTGCGCGGCGCGAGCGAGGCCGGGGTGTACGTGTCGGCGCAGGGGCGCGGCGAGTTCGACACCGTGCGGGTGTCGCAGGGCGGCGGCTTCGGCTTCCACGTGATCGACGGCTGCCGGACGAAGCTGGTGCGCTGCCGGGCGGAGCGCAACGCCCGGGCCGGGTTCGAGTTCTCCGAGCCGGGCCCGGTCGCCGAGGGCTGCACCTCGGACGACGTCGCCCCGCCGCCGGCCGCGCCGGTGCCCGCCCCGCGGGCGAACGAGCCCGCGCAGCCGCCGCTGGCCTCCCTCGCCCCCGCCGTCCAGACCACCGCCTCGCCGTCGCCGCCGGCCGCCGCCGTGATCGCGCCGATCCCGGACTGCCGGCCCGCCGAGGAGGCGCTGGCCGAGTTGGACGCCCTGGTGGGCCTGGCGACGGTCAAGCAGGAGGTGCGCACCCTGATCGACATGATCTCGGTCGGCCGGGCCCGCCAGCGGGCCGGCCTGAAGGCCCCGTCGCCGCGCCGGCACCTGGTCTTCACCGGCTCCCCCGGCACCGGCAAGACCACCGTCGCCCGCCTGTACGGGGAGATCCTGGCCGCGCTGGGCGTCCTGCAGCGCGGGCACCTGGTGGAGGTCGCCCGCCTCGACCTGGTCGGCGAGCACATCGGCTCCACCGCGATCCGCACCGCCGCCGCGTTCGACAAGGCGCGCGGCGGGGTGCTGTTCATCGACGAGGCGTACGCGCTGGCCCCCGAGGACGGCGGGCGGGACTTCGGCCGGGAGGCGATCGACACCCTGGTGAAGCTGATGGAGGACCACCGCGACGAGGTGGTGATCATCGTGGCGGGCTACACCGCCGAGATGGAGCGCTTCCTGGCCGCCAACCCGGGCCTGTCCTCCCGGTTCTCCCGCACCGTCACCTTCCCCGACTACACGGCCGACGAGCTCCTCGACATCGCCCGCGCGCAGGCCGCCGAGCACGAGTACCACCTCGACCCGGACACCGAGGCCGCCCTGCACGCGCACTTCGCCGCCCTCGACCGGGGGGTCGGCTTCGGCAACGGCCGCACCGCCCGCCAGGTCTTCGAGAGCATGATCGAACGCCACGCCTCCCGGGTCGCCCAGCTCGCCGACCCGACCACCGAGGAGCTGCAACTGCTGGTCCCGGCCGACCTGCCGGGCTAGCCGCTGCGCCGGGTCCGGTCGGTGTGCCCGGCCCGGCCGGTGGGCCCGGCCGGGTCGGTGTGCCCGGCCGGGTCGGTGTGCTCGGCGAGCGTCGCGGCGAGGCGGTCGCGCAGTGCGCTCTGGGCGGCGATCCGGCGGTTCAGCACGGCGAGGCGGTCGCGGGCGACGGCCAGCGCCCGCTCCGAGGGCGGGCCGCTGGTGACGTCGCCGTCCAGGCACGGCAGGAACACCCGCACGTCGTCCAGGGTGAGGCCGGCGGCCAGCAGGGCGCGGATGTTGCGCACCCGGACGA
The DNA here is from genome assembly GCF_053602195.1 of Kitasatospora sp. NPDC004531. NCBI lineage: Bacteria > Bacillati > Actinomycetota > Actinomycetes > Kitasatosporales > Streptomycetaceae > Kitasatospora > Kitasatospora sp. NPDC004531. Next base: position 135,373 of record NZ_JBSGDD010000005.1, read on the forward strand.
CCGCGCCCGCCGGATAGACCCGGTAGCCGTTGTCGGCGCGGTCCGAACCGATCAGCCCCGCCTGCTCGTAGTGCCGCAGCGCCCGGGCCGTCGTGCCGGTCGCGGCGGCCAGTTCACCGATCCGCATCCGGCCGATCATGCCACCGGCCGCGCGGGGGCGCACCCGCCCGGGCCGCTCCCCCTGGGTCCGGGAGACCTCAGGCCACCACCGCCCCGCCGTCCACCGCCAACACCGCGCCGGTGACGAACGAGGCCGCCGGGTCGGCGAGTCGGACGATCGCCCAGGCCACCTCCGCCGGCCGCCCGAGCCGCCCCGCCGGGGTGTGCGCCAGCTGCCAGGCCCGCAGCTCGGCCAGCCGCTCCGGCGTCAGGTCGCGGACGATCGGGGTGTCGATCGGGCCCGGCGCGACGGCCACCGCCCGGACGCCCTGCGGGGCGAGTTCGACCGCCCAGCTGCGGGTCAGGGTCTCCAGCCCCGCCTTGGTCGCCGCGTACACCGAGCTGCCGGGCCAGCCGCGCTGCCCGATCGCGGTGCTGACGTTGACGACCACGCCCCGGGCGGCGGCCAGCAGCGGCAGGGCGGCGGCGGTGAGCAGCGCGGGCCCGACCAGGTTGGTCGCCACCTGCTCCGCCACTGCCCGCGGCCGCAGTTCGCCGAGCGGCGCGCTGCGCACCACCGCCGCGTTGTTGACCAGCACGTCCAGCCGTCCGTACCGCTCGGCCGCCTCGGCGGCGATCCGCTGCGGGCCGCCGTCGGCCGCGAGGTCCCCCGTCAGCACCTCGACCGCCGGGTGCCCCTCGGCGGTCTCCTCCAGCGCTGCCGCGCCCCGGCCGACGGCCAGCACCCGCGCGCCCTGCTCGGCGAAGGCCCGCGCCGTCGCCCGTCCGATCCCACTGCCCGCCCCGGTGACCAGGACGATCCGCTGCTCGTTCGTCATGCCGCGGATCCTCCGACCCTGCCGCCAACGGCAGGGTCAAGCGCGGGAGTTCAGGCCAGTCGGCCGCCGCCGTCCACGTGCAGCACGGTGCCGGTGACGTACGGGCTGTCCATCGCGTACAGCACGGCCTTGACCAGGTCGTCGGGGGTGCCGACGCGGCGGGCCGGGTTCCGCTCGGCGACGCCGCGCAGGAACTCCGCCTTCCCCGCCCCGAGGCCGTCCCAGGAGCCGGTGTCGACGATGCCCGGGGAGACGGCGTTGACCCGCAGCGGGGCGAGCTCCACGGCGAGGGCCTGCACCAGGAAGGCCAGCGCGCCGTTGGTGGTGGCCATCACGGTGCGGGCGGGCGCGGGGCGCCAGGCGGCGACGCCGGAGAAGAAGGTCAGCGAACCGCCGTCGGCGAACTGCCCCGCCAGGTGCTTGGCGAGCAGCATCGGGCCGATCACCTTGGCGTCGAACGCCCGTCGGATGTCGGCCAGTTGAAGCTCGGACAGCGGGCCGTTGGCGGGCATCGCGGCGGTGGACACCAGGTGGTCGATCCGCCCGGCGCGGCCGGCCAGCGCCTCGATCGACGCCTCGTCCGCCAAGTCGACCGGCACCGCCGTGGCCGGGCCGGTCAGCTCGCCGGCGGTCCACTCCAGCTTGCGCGGGTCGGGCCCGGCGAGCAGCAGCTCGGCCCCGGCGGCGGAGGCGGCGTGGGCGATCAGCCGGCCGGTGCGGGAACCGGCGCCGACCACGAGGACGCGGCGGCCGGCGAGGGACTCGGACATGGGAACTCCTTCGAACTCGGGAACTCCTCCACCCTCGCCCGAGCTGCGGCGATGCGTCCAAGGCTTGTTCTTCACCACAGCCATAAACTGCGTGCATGGCAACGCTCCGGCAGCTCGAATACCTGGTCACCGTGGTCGACACCGGCTCCTTCACCCGGGCCGCCGCACAGCTGCACGTCACCCAGCCCGCCCTGTCGCACCAGGTCCGGGCCCTCGAATCCGCCCTCGGCGGCACCCTCCTCGAACGGCTGCCGCGCGCCGTCCGCCCCACCCCGCTCGGCCGGGCCGTCCTGCCGCACGCCCGCGCCGTCCTCGCCGACGCCCGGCGGCTGCACGCCGCCGCCCGCCGCACCGCCGGGCTCCAGGACGGCGAACTCGAGGTCGCCACCATCCACTCGGTGGCGCTCGGCATCCTCCCGCCGGTGCTGCGCGCCTGGCGCCGCGAGCACCCCGAGGTGCGGATCCGGCTGCGCGAGTACCCGCACGCCGAGCTGCTGCGCGCCGCGATGGCCGCCGGCGGCGCGGACCTCGCCGTCGGGCCGGTGCCCGCCGACTGGGACGGCCCCGTCCGCGAGCTGGGCGTCGAGGAGTTCGCGCTCGTCCTGCCCGCCGACGACCCGCTCGCCGACCCGCCGGACGGCGTCCTCCCGCTGGCCGCGCTCGCCGACCGCGCCTGGGTCCACTACGCCCCCGGGCACGGCCTCGCCGAACTCCTCGACCAGGCCTGCGCCCGGGCCGGCTTCCACCCCCGCCCCGCCGTCCGCACCGAACAGACCGCCGCCGCCCCCATGCTCGCCGCCGCCGGCCTCGGCCCCGCGCTGGTCCCCGCCGCCGTCCTCCCACCCGCCCTCGACGCCGCCGTCCTGCGCCCCCACCCGCCCATCCACCGCCCCCTCGCCGCCTACACCCGCACCCGCCCCGACCGCCTCACCACCGCCTTCACCGAAACCCTCGCCACCCACACCCGCCTCACCGCCGGCCTGTCGGACCTTCCCACTACCGTGTCGCCGCAACGACCGGCCCGAACCGTGGAGCGCCCCGCATGAGCCACCTCGACCACCCCCGCTTCGGACGCCTGGACGCCGGCGCGCGCCACGACACCGACCTCCTCTGGCAGGGCGCCGCGCGACTCGGCGACCGCACCGTCCCCGTCCTCCTCTGGGCCGGCCCGTCCAGCACCCCCACCGCCGAGGACCTCGACGCCCTCGCCGCCAGCCTCGCCGACCTCCCCGCCCTCGACACCACCGCCCGCACCGCCCTGTGCGCCCACCTGCACGAGGACCGCGAGTTCCTCGACTTCCACCTCGAAGAACTCCCCGACAGCGAACCCGTCCGCCACCTCCGCCACGACTCCCCCGCCCAGGAAGTCGTCGCCGCCATGCACCTCACCACCGTCACCCTGTGGCTCCCCGCCCCCTCCGCCCACCCCCCGGTCGTCCTCGACTACACCTTCGACCCCGACCTCAGCGACCAGATCCTCGCCGTCAAACTCACCCACGACGCCACGGTCACCGCCATCGACTGGGAGAGCTGACCTCCCCTCACCCCACGAGCGCGCGCTCGATCCGCGCCCGCTCGCGCACCGCACGCGGGTCGGCGAAGCCCGCGAGCAGGGCCAGCGCGGCGACGCGGTGCGAGCGGGCCGCGTCCGGGTCGCTGTGGTGCAGGGCCCGGGCCAGGCCGGCGAGGGCGAGGGCTTCGTGCCACGGGTCGCCGAGTTCGTGGTGGGCGGCGGCGGCGCGGCGGAAGTGGGCGACCGCCTCCTCGGGGCGGTCGAGGCAAAGGTGGGCGCGGCCGGTGCCGTGCCAGGCGAGCGCTTCGCGGCTGCGGTCGCCCAGGCGGCGGTGCAGAACGGCGGAGCGGTGGTGGGCGTCGAGGGCCTCGGCGTACCGGCCGACGGCGAGTTGGCTGTCGCCGAGGGCGAGCAGCCAGAACGCCTCCAACCGGTCGCTGCGCAGGCTGAGCGCGATCTCGACGGCGTCCTGGGCCGACGTCAGTGCGGCTTCGTACTCGCCCTGTTCGCGCTGGATGTCGCTGAGCAGCCGCAGCGCGTTCCCCTCGCCGCGCCGGTTGTCCGCCGCCCGGTGCGCGGCGAGGGCCTGCTCGGCGGCGGCCCGGGCCGGCTCGGTCCGCCCGGCGTGGTGTTCCGCCCCGGCCAGGTTCGCCAGCACGGTGGCCGCCCAGTGGGTCTCCCCCAGCGCCCGGAACGCGACCAGTGCCCGTTCGAACTCGGCTGCGGCCTCGCTCAGTCGACGCCTCCGCAGGTGGCCTAGGCCGAGCAGGTTGAGCGCGTGCGCCGCGTTGCCGCGGTCGCCCAGCTCGCGGAAGAGGGCGAGGGCTTCCCGGTGGTGCGCCTCGGCCGCGTCGTGCTGGTTGACCCGGGTGAGGGACATGCCGAGGTCGGCGAGCAGCAGGGCCCGCGCGGCGTCGTCCCGCAGTCGTTCGGCCGCCGCGAGACCGAGCCTGCCGACCGGGATCCACTCCCCGCCCGGCGCGGAGGGGGCGGGTGCGTTCCACAGCACGGCGGCCAACTGCCAGGTGTGGCGGTCGAATCCGGCCGTGGCGGCGGCGCGGACGGCGTGCAGGAGGTTGGCCCGGTCGCGTTCGGCCCAGTCCGCGGCGGCGTTGTGGTCGGTGAACGCGAGGGGTTGCACGCCGTCCGCCGGCGGGTCGAGCGGGAGCCGGGCTTCGGCCGGGCTCAGCCACCGCTGGGCGGCGTCGGCGGTGTGCAGGTACCAGTCGAGCAGGCGGCGGAGCGCGGACTCCCGCTGCGCGGGCGTTTCCTCCTGCTGGGCCTGATCGGTGGCGTAGGCGCGCAGCAGGTCGTGGAACTGGTAGCGGTCGGGCGCGGTCTGCTCGACGAGGTGCGCCCCGACCAGGGTGTCGAGCAGTTGCCTGGCCCGGCCGGTGCCCAGTTCGGCGAGCGCGGCGGCGGCGTGCAGCCCGAACTCGGGCCCCGGGTGCAGGCCCAGCCGCCGGAACAGCCGGGCGGCCGCGTCCGGCAGCGCCCGGTAGGACCAGGCGAACACCGTCCGGACGGCGTCGCTCTCCTCCTCGTCGCCGACGCTCAGCGCGTCCCACAGCGCGGATTCGTCCCGCAGGTCGGCGATCAGGTCGTCCAGCCCCAGGTGCGGCAGGCTGGCGGCGCGTTCGGCCGCGATCCGCAGGGCGAGCGGGAGCCGGGCGCACAGCCGGGCGAGTTCGACGAGCTCGGCGGGGTCGTCCGGCGGCCGGTGCTCGGCGGTGACGGCCCGCAGCAGCGCGACGGCCTCGGGTTCGGGGAGGGTGCCCACCGTGAGCCGGCGCGCCCCGTCCCGCACGGCGAGCGGCGACAGCCGGCTCCGGCTCGTGACGAGCACCAGGCACCCCGCGCTGCCGGGCAGCAGCGGGCGCACCTGCCCGACCGCGGCGGCGTTGTCCAGCACCACCAGCATCCGGCGGTCCGCCAGCAGCGACCGGTACAGCGCGGCGGCCGCGTCCTCGTCCGCGGGGACGGATGCCGCGGGCACGCCGAGCGAGACCAGGAACCGGTCCAGCGCCTCCCGCGCGGTGACGGGCCGCCCCGGGTCGTACCCGCGCAGGTTGACGTACAACTGCCCGTCCGGAAACCGCTCCCGCGTCCGGTGCGCCCACCGCAGCGCCAGCGAGGTCTTCCCGGCCCCGGCCGTCCCCGCGATCACGTACACCGGTACGCCCGCACCGGCCAGCGCCGCGTCCAGCTCGCCCAGCTCGTCCGTCCGGTTCACGAACGACCGGACGTCCGCCGGGAGTTGGCGCGGCGTCGGGGTCCGTCGCCCGGCCTCGGGCAGGCCGTGCAGGTGGATGCCCCCGCTCACCGTCCCCGCCTGGACGGCCTGCTGAGCGGCGCCCGACAGTTCGTTGTGCGCGTCGATCGCCTACTCCCCTTCCGCGTGGGGTGCCATCTCCCGGGCGAACCAGGACGCCACGTCCTCTCCCCGGCGGTACAGCGAACGGATGAACCCCTCCCAGACGGCGACGAGTTCGGGATCGGTCCAACGGATCGCGCCGTCCGGCGCACCGGCTTCCGTGTACAGCACCCGGTACAGGGTGCGGCCGCCGAGTACGACGACCTCGGGCAGCGGGCCGGAATCCTCCGCCAGGTCCTCGGCGTGGACGATACGGATCCGCTCGCCGCACTCGGCCCGCATCCGCAGCGAGTACAGCTCCCAGCGCAGGTAGGCGTTGAGCGGCCGCTCGACCACCCGCACCCGGTGGAAGAACGATCCGCGCTCCTCGTCCTCCCGCCCGATCGCCTCCAGCGCCCCGCGCCGCTCCTCCAGCAGCCGCAGCGCGCCCGCCCAGTCGCCGCGGCGCAGCGCGTCCCGGCTGGGGCTGTTCTGCTCCTCGAAGTACTGCCGCCGTTCGAGTTTCCAGGAGTCCCGCCCCCGGATCCGCGCGTCCCGCTCCCGGAAGTCCCGCCGGTACTCCTCCCGCCCGAGCCGGCGCCCGCCGGCCAGGGCCGGGGCACGGCGCTCAGGCATCGGGGATGTCCGGCTTCGCCGCGGTGAGCATCGCGCCCGGGATGACCACCACCCGCTCGTCCTCGCCGATCCGGACGCCCTCGGGCAGGCGGGTGCGGTAGGCGTCGGTCACGTCCGTGCCGATGACGGCGATGTCGCCGTTGGCCAGTTGCCAGATCTCGGGGCACTCGTCGCGGCCGTCGGAGGATCCCAGCTCGGCGGCCGTCCTCCCCAGGCGCCTGGCGAACGGTGCGGGCGGATCGACGTCCCGTGCGCGGCCCATGCGTGCCCCCCGTGTCGACGCGGCAGTGGTGGACAAGCCTATCCGTGATGGTCCGTCATCGGGCAGTGCGCGGGCGGGGGTTCAGTCCGTCGTGTTCGTCGCTTCGCGGGCCGCTTCGCAGTCGCAGGCGCCGTCGTGGCCGGGTTCGAGGCGGCAGAAGAACCAGTAGGGCACGCCCGTGAGGTGGGGTGGGTGGAAGCGGCGGTCGCAGTAGGTCTCGCTCCAGTGGTCGGTGCGGCGCTGCGCCATCGGGTTCGCTCCTCGTGGGGGGTCGGTGGGGGAAGGATGCCGTGAGCGGCAGGGCTACGGCAGCGGCGGGCAGGCCTGGGCCGGGGACGCGAGGAGGACGGTCAGGGCGACGGCGGTGGCGGCGATGCCGGCGACGACGGCGAGGAGGCGGACGAACTCGGGGTCCTCGGGGAGGCGGGTGCGCAGGCCGGTCCAGCGGGTGAGGCGTCCGGCGAGGGCGCCGCCGGCGGCGAGGAGGACGAAGCAGACCGGCAGCAGGACGGAGAGGGCGGCGCGGCTGCCGGGTTCGAGATGGGTGTCGCAGCCCGTCCAGGTGCCCGCGACGATCCTGATCGTGGCCAGGGCGGCACCTGCGGCGAGCAGCGTGCCGAGGCCCGCGGTGGCCGGTCGTCCGAGCAGGTTCATGGCGTCTCCCTTCGGGGCCGCGCCCCGTCTCCCTCCCGGACGCGTGGCGCGGCCGGGAGGTTGCGGCGGCGGGTGGGTCAGAAGACGGCGGTGAACGCCGCCATCCGGCTGGCGTCGAGGTCGGGGCGGAGGCGGCCGCCGCGGGTGAGGGTGGCCATGCCGTGGAGGGTGGACCAGGCGAGTTCGGTGTAGCCGGCCGGGTCGAGGCCGGCGGCGGTGGCGCTGGCGGTGGCGGGGTCGGCGATGGCGGCGAACGCCTCGTGCAGGGCGGCGGGCGCGTCGGGGGTGCCGAAGGGCAGGGGGACGGCCATGGTGAAGATCGCGTCGTAGAGCGCGGGGTTGGCGGCGGCGAACGCCAGGTACGCCCGGGCGACGGCCGCGAACGCGGCTCTCGGTTCGTCGAACCCGGTGGCGGCGGCCCGCAGTTGGACGGCGAGTTCGGCGCAGCCCTGGACCGCGACGGCGGCGACGATGGCGTCCTTGCCGGCGAAGTGGCTGTACAGGACGGGCTGGCTGTACTCGATGCGGTCGGCGAGGCGGCGGGTGGTGACGGCGTCCCAGCCCTCGGCCTCGGCGAGTTCGCGGGCGGCCCGGACGATCAGTTGTTCCCGTTCGGCGCGTTCCCGCGCCCTGCGCTCCTTGATAGCCATGCCCGAAATCCTAGCACCGCTAGACAACTGACGACCCGTCGGTCTAGCGTTGTTCACGTCGCTAGCGCCGCTAACCAGAAGGCGCAGAAGCCCACTTCACCATTCAGGGGGAGAACCATGTCCATCGCCGCGAGCACCGCGCCCACCACCCGCGTCCGCACCCACCTGGCCACCGCGGGCACCGTGCTGATCGGCCTGTTCCCGCTCTGGTTCGGCCTCAGCTACATCTTCTCGCCGGAGTCCACCGCCGCCGGCTTCGGCCTCCCGGCGTGGCCGCAGGGCGACGCGGCGACGTTCCTGATCACCAAGGGCATCCGCGACGTGGTCTCCGGCCTCGTCCCGCTGTCCCTGCTGCTGCTCGGGCACCGCCGCGCCTCGGGCTGGGCGCTGCTGGTCACCACGCTGATCCCGATCGGCGACGGCACCACCATCCTGACCCACCACGGCAGCACCGCCATGGCCTTCGGCGTCCACTACGCGACGGCGGCGTTCATGCTCGTCACCGCCGCCCTGGTGCTCACCGAGAAGCCGGCCCGCAAGGGCTAACGGCCGCCCAGCAGCCCGCGTTCGAGGGCGACGACCACCGCGTGGGTGCGGTCGGCGACGTCGAGCTTGGCGAAGATCCGCAGCAGGTGGGTCTTGACGGTGGCTTCGGCGATGACCAGCCGGCGGCCGATCTCCACGTTGGAGAGGCCGTCGGCGACCGCCCGCAGGACTTCGGTCTCGCGGGCGGTGAGGGCCGCCTGGGCGGGTCGGCGCAGGCGGGCGACCAGGCGTTCGGCGACGCGCGGGGCCAGCACGGTCTGGCCGCGGGCGGCGGAGCGGACGGCGTCCGCGAGCTGCTCGCGGGTGGTGTCCTTGAGCAGGTAGCCGATGGCCCCGGCCTCGACCGCGCGTTCGATGTCCGTGTCGGTGTCGTAGGTGGTGAGGATCAGCACCCGGGTGCGGCGTCCGCGGGCGACGATCTCGGCGGTGGCGCCCGCCCCGTCGAGGACGGGCATCCGCAGGTCGAGCAGCGCCACGTCGGGCTCCAGCCGTTCGACCAGTTCGACGGCGGCGCGACCGTCGCCGGCCTCGCCGACGATCTCGATGCCGGGCTCGGAGGCCAGCAGGGCGATCACCCCGGCGCGCATCACGGTGTGGTCGTCCGCCAGGACGACGCGGAGGGTGTTGTCCGGCATCTCAGACCTTCCCGTCGGCGGGGATCACGGCGAGGACGCGGGTGCCGTCGCCGGGCGAGCTGGTGACGGTCAGTTCGCCGCCGAGTTCGGCGAGCCGCCTGCGCATGCCGTCGAGCCCGAAGCCGTGCGCGTCCTCGACCACGAACCCCCTTCCGTCGTCGGTGAGTTCGAGTTCGATGCCGTGCGCGTGCGGTGCGAGGACGACCGCCACCGTCGAGGCCGCCGCGTGCTTGCGGACGTTGGCCAGCGACTCCTGGGTGCAGCGCAGCAGCGCGATCCGGGCCGGCTGGTCGCAGGCGACGTCCTCGGGCAGCTCGGCGAGGACGGTCAGGCCGGTGTCCTCGGCGAACCGGTCCAGGGTCCGGCGCAGGGTCGCCGCGATCGAGCCGGTCGCGAGACCGCCGGACGGGGCGGCGCCGACCAGCACCCGGGCCTCGGCGAGGTTCTCCCGCGCGGTGCTCTCGATCGACCGCAACTGCTGGGCGCTCAGGCCGGGATCGGTGCGCAGAGCGGCCCGGGCGGCCTCGGCCAGCACCACGATGGACGCGAAGCCCTGGGCGAGGGTGTCGTGGATCTCCCGGGCGAGGCGCTCGCGTTCCTCGGTGGCCCCCTGGAGCCGGTGCGCCTCCATCAACCGGGCCTGTGCGGCGGCGAGTTCGGCGCCCAGGCGGCGGGCCCGCTCGTCGCTGTGCTCGACGATCCGGACCACCGCCAGGCCGAGCAGCACGCTCGCGGTGCAGCCGATAAGGGTGAAGACGATGTTGCCGGTGAAGAGGTCCGGATCGTCGCCGCCGTGCAGGACGATGCCGGCCACGGTGGCCGCGGCGGCGAGCACGGTGAAGGCGATCGCGGAGCGGGAGTCCGCGGCGAACAGCCAGCACAGCGGCAGCGACACGATGAACAGCGCCGCGCCGTCGCCGCGCGCCGCCGCCAGCGCGCCCAGCACGAGCGCGAGCACCGCGAGGAAGGCGTGCGGCCGCAGCACCGGTGAGCCCGGCCGGGCGGCCGCCGCGTAGCCGAGGCCGAGCCCCGCCACCAGCGCCGCCGTCCACCAGAAGGTGCCCGACCCCACCTCGTCCAGCACCGAGACCATCGGCGGGCACAGGCCCAGCACCACCCAGGAGAGCGCGTACCAGCGGTGGAGGGCCCGGGTGCGGAACCGGTCCTCGGGCTGCGGCCGTTGCGTCACGACGGCCACCCTATGCGTCCGGCACGGCAGCGAGCACCGGCTTCCGGGAGGCGCGGGCCGGACGCCGGCGCGGCCAGGCCCGGTCGCCGAGGAGCAGCAGCAGCGAGGGCAGCACCAGCAGCCGCACCACGACGGCGTCCAGCAGCACGGCGGCGGCCAGGCAGAAGCCCATCTGCTTCATCTCGGTCAGGTGCAGCGCGACGAACGCGCCGAACACCGTCACCATGACGACCGCCGCGCTGGTCACCACCTTCGCCGACCGGCCGATGCCCTCCAGCACCGCCTGCCGGGCCGGCATTCCGGCGTCGCGGGCCTCCTGGATCCGGCTGACCACGAACACCTGGTAGTCCATGGACAGCCCGAAGAGGATGACGAACAGGAACAGCGGGACCCGGGAGGCGATCGCGCCGAGCGAGTCGAAGCCCAGCAGGCCCTCCGCCCACGTCCCCTGGAAGACCAGCACCAGCAGGCCGAGCGAGGCCCCGGCGGACAGCAGGTTGAGCAGGACGCCGATCAGCCCGACCACCGCCGAGCGGAACGCCCGGACCGTCATGGCGAAGGTCGCCAGCAGCAGGAACCCGACGACCAGCGGCAGCTTGCCCCGCTCGTGCGCCACGTAGTCGCGGCCCCGGGCGACGTCCCCGCTGACGGCCGTCGCGACGCCGCCCAGCGCGCCGACCGTGGCGGGCAGGTGGTCGTGCCGGAGGCGGTCGAGCGAGCGGACGGCCTCGGCGGAGTTCGCGGCGAACGGGACGGACAGCGCCAGGACGCTGGTGCGGCCGTCGGCGGAGGTCCGCACCTGCGGCGCGGCGGTCCGGGCGAACAGCGGGTCGGCCTGCGCCCGGCGGCCGAGCTCGGCGAGGGCGTCGCGCACCTGCCCGGCCCGCTCCGGGGTGGCCCGGGCGACCACCTGGTGGGTGGTGCGCAGCTCCGGGAAGGCCGCGTTCAGCCGGTCGTAGGTCTGCATGGCCGGGATGCCGCGCGAGAAGGTGTCCTTGCCCGGGTCGACGAGCTTCATGCCGAACGCGGGCGCCGCCAGGGCCAGCATGGCCAGCACCGACAGGCCCAGCGTCAGCGCGGGACGCCGCTGCGCCGGCCGCAGCACCGCCCCCAGCAGCCGGCCCGTCCCGGCGGCCTCCGCCCCCCGCGCCCGACGGCCGCGCGAGGCCCACCGGGCCCGCGCCGGCCTGCCGCTCGCCGCCCGCCGGGCCGCCCGGCGCTCGGCCCGCTGCCCGGTCTTCACCAGCAGCGCGGGCAGCACCGTCAGCGAGCTGGCCACGGCGACCGCCACCACCAGGACCGTGCCGGTGGCGAGCGAGGAGAAGATGACGTCGGCGGCCAGGTACAGCGCCGAGGTGGAGACGATCACCGCCAGCCCGGAGACCACGATCGCCCGGCCCGCCGTCGCCGCCGCCAGCTCCACCAGCGCCTCCGCCGTCAGCCGGCCGCCGGCCCGGGCCCGTTCCTCCCGTTCGCGCTCCAGGTGGAACAGCGTGTAGTCGACGCCGACCGCCAGCCCGACCAGCATGATCATGTTGGTGCCGACGCCCGGGTCGGGCAGCAGGTGGGACGCCAGCATCGACAGGCCCAGCGCGGCCGCGATGGACGACAGCGCCAGCAGCAGCGGCACCCCGGCCATCACCACCGACCCGAACACCACCAGCAGGGTGACCAGCGTGACCGGCAGCGTGATCCGCTCGGACAGCGCCAGGTCCTTCCCGCGCTGGTCGTTGACGCCCTTGCTGATGGACGGGGAGCCGGTCTCCGCCACCACCAGCTCCGGATGGGCGGCGCCCACCTGCGCGGTCGCGGCCAGCAGCGGGACGACGTTCTTGCGGCCGTCCAGCTCGGGCCCGCGCAGCACCACCGCGACCCGGACCACCGTGCCGTCCGCGGAGCGCACCGGCGCCGCGACGCTCTCCACCTCGGGCAACGCCCGGGCCCGCTCGGTGAGTTCGCGCACCACCGGGTCGACGGCCGACGCCTCCAGCGGGCCGGACCGGGCCGAGAGGACGATCTGTTCGGTGGGCCGGGTCTGCAGCCCGGCCTCGGCCGCCATCGTCTCGGCGCGCCCCGCCTCGCCGACCCGGTAGTCCTCGGTGCCGGCCGCCCTGGTCCCGACCGCGAGGCCGACGCCGAGGCACAGGACGACGAAAACGAACCAGCCGCCGATCGCGCGCCACGGGTGACGGGCGCTCCAACGGGCGATTCTCACTGGGAGTTGACTCATACCGGCGATCCTGCTCGGCCGGCCGCACCGCCCGACACGCCCGGCCGGTGGAACCTTCCGTCCACCGACCGGTGGACACCCGCTGCGCGTCCTGGCCGTCGGCCGTCCGCCCGCCCGAACGCCCGCCCCGCCAGCCGTCCGCCCGCCCGAACGCCCGCCCCGTCAGCCGTCCGCCCAGTCGCCGCCCGCGAGGAACGCCTCCAGGGCGGCGCGGTGCGGACCGGGGTCGATGCGCTCGGCGGCGAGCCACCGGGCCGAGTAGTACTTGTCGAGGTAGCGGTCCCCGGGGTCGCAGATCAGCGTGACGACGCTGCCGGTGCGCCCGGCGGCCCGCATCTCGGCAACCAGCTTGAGCGCGCTGTACAGGCCGGTGCCGGTGGAGGCGCCGGCCTTCTTGCCGAGGACGGTCTCCAGCAGGTGGACGGCGGCGATGGACGCCGCGTCGGGCACCCGCATCATCCGGTCGATCGCACCGGGCACGAAGGAGGGTTCCATCCGGGGCCGGCCGATGCCCTCGATCCGCGAGGAGGTGGGGACGGTGGCGCCCGGATCCCGGTTGACCCAGCCGTCGAAGAAGCAGGAGTTCTCCGGGTCGGCGACGCAGATCCGGGTGTCGTGCTGCATGTAGTGCACGTACCGGGCGATGGTCGCGGAGGTGCCGCCGGTGCCGGCGGTGGCGACGATCCAGGCGGGCTCGGGGTGCGGTTCCAGCCGCAGCTGGGCGAAGACCGACTCGGCGATGTTGTTGTTGCCGCGCCAGTCGGTGGCCCGCTCGGCGTAGGTGAACTGGTCCATGTAGTGGCCGCCGGTCTCGGCGGCGAGCCCGGCGGCGGCCTCGTACACCTCGCAGGCGTTGTCGACGAGGTGACATCGGCCGCCGTGGAACTCGATCAGCTCGATCTTGGCGCGGCTGGTGGAGCGGGCCATCACGGCGATGAACGGGACGCCGATCAGCTGCGCGAAGTAGGCCTCGGAGACGGCGGTGGAGCCGCTGGACGCCTCGATGACGGGCCGGCCGGGCCGGATCCAGCCGTTGCACAGGCCGTACAGGAACAGCGAGCGCGCGAGGCGGTGCTTGAGGCTGCCGGTCGGGTGGGTCGACTCGTCCTTGAGGTACAGGTCGATGCCCCACGCGGCGGGCAGCGGGAAGCGCAGCAGGTGGGTGTCGGCGGAGCGGTTGGCGTCGGCCTGGACGCGCCGCACGGCCTCCTTGAGCCAGGCCCGGTACTCGGGGTCGGAACGGTCGACGTCCAGAGTCGAAAGGGTCGGAACGGTCATCGCGCACTCTCCTCGCACCCGCCGGATACCCACCCACTGTAACAGGCGCTCACGATAAGTGACGGTTACGGCGACCCCAGCTTCCGCTTATGGAGGCAGGGGTCGCCGCGACCTGACGGACCGTCAATCAGCAGCCACCGCACGGAGGATGTCCAACCGGGCCGCCCGCGCGGCGGGCCGCAGCCCGGCCAGCGCCCCGGCCGCCAGGCCGACCAGCGCGACGACCGCCAGCCGCCCGGCGGGCAGCGCGAACGACCCGGTGCCGGCGCTGTCGGAGGCCCGGGTGAGCGCCCACCCCAGCAGTGCGCCGAGCGCCAGCCCGCCGGCCGTCCCGAACGCGGCGACCAGCACGGACTCCCAGCGCACCATGGCCCGCAGCTGCGCCCGGCTCTGGCCGACGGCGCGCAGCAGGCCGAGTTCGCGGACGCGTTCGTGGACGGCCAGGGTGAGCGTGTTGGCGATGCCGAGCAGGGCGATCAGCACGGCGAGCGCGAGCAGCGCGTAGACCACGGACAGCATCATGTCGACGCCGGAGGCGGCGCTCGCGGCGTACTCGTCGCGGGTCTGCACCTGCGGGTTGCCGTACCCGTCGGCGACCTGGGCGATCGCGGCCTTCCCGGCGTCCGGGCCCACGCCGGGGCGGAGGGCGACGGCGACCAGGCTGTCGGAGTCCTGGACGCGGTGCGGCTGCCAGGCCTCGCGGCTGATCAGGTAGTCGCCGGTGACGCCGCCGCCCCGGTACAGGGCGCGGACGGTGAAGGTGGCGGGGCCGTCGGCGAAGCGCATCGGCACGGCGGTGCCGAGCTGCCAGCCCCGCGCGGCCGCCTCGGTGCGGGACACCGCGAGCCCGTCGGCCCCGAGCTCGGACAGCGAGCCGTCGATCCGCCCGAGGTCGGTGACCTGCGCCAGCTGCGCGGGGTCGGCGACGTCCAGCTGCTTGCCGCGGCCGTCCACCTGGGCGACGCCCCGGCCGAGTCCGGCGGCGGCGCGGACCTCCGGGAGGGCGGCCAGTGCCGGCGCCAGCTTCGGGGAGACGCCGCTGCCGCCGGCCCCGGCGGCGGGGGCGGTGACGGCGAGGTCGCCGGCGAAGGACCGGGAGACCGCGTCGTCCAGGGTGGCCTGCACGGACGCGCCGAACACGGTGAACAGGGTGACCACGGCGACGCCGACCATCAGCGCGCTGGCGGTGGCGGACGTCCGCCTCGGGTTGCGGGCGGCGTTGCGGCGGGCCAGGGCGCCGGTGACGCCGCGCAGCCGGACCAGCGGCGCGCCGAGCGCCCGGACGGCGACGGCGGCGGCGACCGGCCCCAGCACCACGGTGCCCAGCAGCAGCGCGAGCGCCCCGCCGACGGTGAGCGCCAGCGACGGGCCGCGGGTGGCGCCGAGGACCAGCGCGGGCAGTCCGCCGAGCACCGCGAGCGCGCCGACCGAGGTGCGCAGTACCGCGCCGCGGCCGTTCGCCGCCTCGTCCACGGCGCTCTCGCGCAGGGCGGCGAGCGGCGCGGTGCGGGCGGCACGCAGCGCGGGGGCGAGCGCGGAGCCGGCCGCGACCAGGGTGCCGACCAGCAGCGGCAGGGCGACGGTGGCGGGTTTGATCACGGTGCCGCCGGTGGGCAGGGTGAAGCCGATCGCCGCGAACAGCGCCTTGAGTCCGGCGGCGACGCCGAAGCCGCCGAGCAGGCCGAGCGCGGAGGCCAGCACCCCGAGCGCGAGGGCTTCGCCGAGGGCGGTGCCGAGCACCTGCCGGCGGCCCGCGCCGAGGGCGCGCAGCAGGGCGTTCTCGCGGGTGCGCTGGGCGGTGACGATGGCGAAGGTGTTGTGGATGGTGAAGGTGGCGACCAGCAGCGCGATGCCGGCGAACACCAGCAGCAGCGTGGTGAACAGGCCGAGGAAGCGGCCGGAGACGTCGGCGGTGGACTGCGCGGTGGCGTCGGCGCCGGTCAGCGCCTCCACTCCGGTGGGCAGCAACGGCCGTACCCGGTCGACGAGTTGGCGCTGGCTCAGACTGTCGGAGCGGAGCCGGACGGTGGAGACCTGGCCGGCGCCGCGGGGCGTCAGGTGGGCCTGGGCGTCGGCGAGGGTGAGCGCGGTGAAGGTGCTGGGGCCCATGCCGTCGGCGTCCGCGCCGAAGGTGGCGATGCCGACCACGGTGATCCGCACCGGGTCGGGGGTGCGCAGCACGGTGGTGTCGCCGATGTGCAGCTTGCCGGCCTTGGCGGCGCCCCGGTTGACGACGGCTTCGCCGGGAGCGGCGGGGGCGCGGCCCTCGGCGAGCCGGTAGGGGTTGAGCTTCGGGTCGGTGATCCAGTTGCCGGCCCAGGTGGGCGGGCCCTGGCCGCCGATCGGGGCGCCGTCGGCGCCGATGAGTTGGCCCGCGCCCTGGACGGAGCCTTCGGCGGCGGCGACGCCGGGCACGGCGCGCAGCCGTTCCACCAGCGTGTCGTCGAGCGGGGCGCGGACGCCGCCGGGGACGCCGGGGTCGGCGATGGCGTCGGCGCCGCGGACGACGGCGTCGGTGCCCGCGTTGGCGTCGGCGAACAGGGTGTCGAAGTTGGCGCGCAGGGTGTCGCCGAGCACCATGGTGCCGCTCAGGAAGGCGACGCCGAGGACGATCGACAGCACGGTGCCGACCAGTCGGCGGCGGTGGGCGAGCAGCGAGCGCGCGCCGAGTCGGACGCTCGCGTTCACCGGGCGACCGCCCGGGGGCGGCGGCCGTCGAAGGCCTTCATCCGGTCCAGCACCCGTTCCGCGGTGGGCTGTTGCATGGTGTCGACGAGGCGTCCGTCGGCGAGGAACAGCACGGTGTCGGCGTACGCGGCGGCGGCCGGGTCGTGGGTGACCATGACCACCGACTGGTGCATGGTGTCGACGGCGGAGCGCAGCAGGCCGAGGACTTCGCCGCCGCTGCGGGAGTCCAGGTTGCCGGTGGGCTCGTCGGCGAACACCACCTGCGGGCGGCCGGCGAGGGCGCGGGCGACGGCGACGCGCTGCTGCTGGCCGCCGGAGAGCTGGCTGGGGCGGTGGTGCAGGCGCTCGCCGAGGCCGACCACGTCGATCAGGGTGTCCAGCCAGTCGGTGTCGGGGGCGGCGCCGCCGAGGTCGAGCGGCAGGGTGATGTTCTCCCGCACGGTGAGGGTCGGCACCAGGTTGAACGCCTGGAAGACGAAGCCGATCCGGTCGCGGCGCAGCAGCGTCAGCTCCCGGTCGCCGAGCGCGGACAGTTCGGTGTCGCCGAGCCAGGCCCGGCCGCCGCTGAGGGTGTCCAGCCCGGCGGCGCAGTGCATGAGCGTCGACTTGCCGGAGCCGGAGGGGCCCATCACGGCGGTGAACCGGGCGGCGGCGAACTCGACGCTGACGCCGTCCAGGGCCCGCACCCGGGTGTCCCCCGCGCCGTACTCCTTCACGGCGTCCTCGACCCGGGCGGCGGCGCTCATCGCTTCTCCCCGGGCGCGTCGGTGTCCTCGGTCAGGACGGCGCGGCGCTCGCGGTACTCCTCGGCGTCGATCTCGCCCTGCGCGTAGCGGCGTCCGAGCACCGCCAGCGGTGCGTGCTCGAAGCCGCCGCACCGGCCGCGGCGCCGCCACACCGTCCGGCGCAGCACCAGCACCGCGCACACCGCGATCAGCAGCCAGAAGAACGGGAACGCCAGCACCCAGGGGCCGGGCCAGGGCCCGTCGGCCAGCTCTGCGACCATCGGAAGTCATCTCCTCGCGACTCGGAAGGGGGCCGGGGTCGTTCCCCGGCCCGCCCCTCCACCGTCCCGCCGCCGGGGCCCCCGCCGCGTCCTCCGGCGGGCGGCACCGCCGCTACTCCCGGCGCACTACCCGAGCCAGCCGGGCCGGACCAGGCCGGATTCGTAGGCCAGCACGACGAGTTGGGCGCGGTCGCGGGCGCCGAGTTTGACCATGGTGCGGCTGACGTGGGTCTTCGCGGTGAGCGGGCTGACCACCAGGCGGCGGGCGATGTCCTCGTTGGTGAGGCCGAGCCCGACCAGGGCGAGCACTTCGCGTTCGCGGTCGGTGAGGACGTCCAGGCGGGTGGTGGCGGGTTCCTTGGAGCGGGCGGCGAACTCGCCGATCAGGCGGCGGGTGACGCCCGGGGAGAGCAGGGCGTCGCCGGCGGCGGCGACCCGGACGGCGCGCAGCAGGTCGCCGGGTTCGGTGTCCTTGACCAGGAACCCGGCGGCGCCGGCCCGCAGCGCCTCGAAGACGTACTCGTCGAGTTCGAAGGTGGTCAGCACGACCACGCGCACGGCGGCGAGTTCGGGGTCGGCGCAGATCCGGCGGGTGGCGGCGAGGCCGTCCAGGCGGGGCATCCGGATGTCCATCAGGACCACGTCGGGGCGCAGTTCGGCGGCCCGGGCGACGGCCTGTTCGCCGTCGTCGGCCTCGCCGACCACCTCCAGGTCCGGCTGGGCGTCCAGCAGGGCCCGGAAGCCGGCCCGCACCAGCCGCTGGTCGTCGGCGAGCAGCACCCTGATCATGCGTCGACCTCCTTCGGGGCCAGCGGCAGCCGGGCCCGCACCTGCCAGCCGCCGGCGTCGTCGGGCCCGGCGTCGACGGTGCCGCCGAACGCGGCGGCGCGCTCGCGCATCCCGACGACTCCGCTGCCGCTGCCGCCCGCGTCACCGCCGCCGGGCGGCCCGGGGTCGGCCACCGACAGCTCCAACCGTCCTTCCTGCCAGGCGAGTCGGACGGTGGCGGTGCGGGCGGTGGAGTGCCGCAGCACGTTGGTCAGCGCCTCCTGGACGATCCGGAACGCGGCCAGCCCGAGCCCCGCGCCGAGCGGGGCGGCGCGCCCCTCGGTGCGGACGGTGACGGCCAGCCCGGCGTGGCCGGCCTGCGCGACCAGCTCGTCGAGGCGCTCCAGCCCGGGCGCGGGGGTGCGCGGCGCGGCGGCCCCGGGGGTGCGCAGCGTGCCGAGCACCTGCCGGACTTCGCCGAGCGCCTCCTTGCTGGTCGCCTTGATGGTGGCGAGCGCGTCGCGGGCCTGCTCGGGCCGGGCGTCCAGCAGTTCCAGGGCGACGCCCGCCTGGAGGTGGATCAGCGAGATCGAGTGCGCCAGGATGTCGTGCAACTCCCGTGCCATCCGCAGCCGTTCCTCGTCGCTGCGGCGCGCGCGGGCCTCCTCCTCGGCGGCCCGCACGGCGGCGATCTGCTCGCGCCGGAACCGGGCCAGTTCGGCGCCGACGAACAGCAGCAGCAGCCACGCGGTGACGCCCAGCTCCTGCCAGGGCGCCGCCTCGCGCCCCGGGGCGCGCAGCCAGGACGCCGGCGCGGCGTAGCTCACCAGCAGGTGCAGCAGGTAGAAGCTGCCGGCGCTGATCCAGGCGGCCCTGCGGTGGCCGCGCTGCACGGCGGAGAAGAACGCCACCACCACGGCCACGAAGGCCGGCCCGTACGGGTACCCGGCCCACAGGTAGCCGGCCGTCACCGCCGTCACCGCGGCGACGGTGAACGCGGGGCGGCGCACCCGCAGCACCAGCAGCGCCGGGCCGAGCACCAGCAGCAGGTACCCGAGGGCATCCAGCGGCACCCGTGCGTCCTGGTGCCGGGCGGCGACGGTCGTCCCTGCCACCTGGACGACCGTCGCCACGACGGCCGCCGCGACCGGCCACCCCGCCTTGCCGGCCCGCACCCACACCGGCACCCACGGCCGCCGCACGTCTCCCATACCGGAAGGCTAGCCGCGCCCCGGGCCCGCCCCATCGGCCGCGCGGAGCAGACTCCCGTACTCCCGCCGCAGTACACCCGATCACCCCAAGTGATCATGCGCTCACCCCTGGTACGGTTCGGTGCCACCGTCCACCGCCAGGAGGCCCCGTGCGCGCCACCCTCCGCCGAGCCGTCATCCCCGCCGCCGGCCTCGGCTCCCGGCTGCTGCCGCTGACCAAGGCCATCCCCAAGGAGATGCTGCCGGTCGGCGACCGGCCGGTGATCGAGCACACCGTGCGGGAGTTGATCGACTCCGGCATCACCGACATCACCATCGTGGTCTCCGGCGACAAGTCGCTGATCCAGGACCACTTCCGCCCCAACCCGGCGCTGGTCGCGCAGTTGCGCGCGGGCGGAAAGGACGCGTACGCGGACGCGGTGGAGGACGTCGCGGAGCTGTCCCGGCGCGGCCACATCACCTACCTGTTCCAGCACGGCCCGTACGGCAACGGCACCCCGGTGCTGAACGCCGCCCGCGACTTCGGTGACGAGCCGTTCCTGGTGCTGTGGCCCGACGACGTGTTCGTGGCGCCGGTGCCGCGCGCCCGGCAGCTGATCACCGCGCACGAGCAGACCGGCGCCCCGGTGCTCGCGCTGATGCCGATGGACCCGGCCGAGTCGCACCGCTACGGCGTGCCGGTGGTCAAGGAGGACCTGGGCGACGGCTCGCTGCGCATCACCGGCCTGGTGGAGAAGCCCGACCCGGCCGTCGCGCCGTCGCACTACGCGGCGATCGGCGGCTACGTGCTGACGCCCGGCGTGGTCGACGAACTGCGCGAGCAGCACCGGCGGTTCCGGGCCCACCCGGTCGGCGAGCTGTTCCTCACCGACGCACTCAACGCGTACGCGGCCCGCCGCGCCGTCTACGGCCAGGTCATCGAGGGGCACTGGTACGACACCGGCAACCCGCAGGCCTACCTGCTCGCCCAGTTCGCGCACGCCCTGGCGCACCCCGGCTACGGGCCGCCGCTGCTCGACCTGGCCCGCGCGCAGGCGGGCCCCGACGGCGGCTGAAGCGCCGCCGGGGCCCGGCCGGCCGCCCGTCAGGGGATGCGCACCGCCCGGCCGGTGACCCGCACCCGGCTGTCGCCGGCGAGCAGGTCCACGGCAAGCAGGCCGGGCCGCCCGAGGTCCTCGCCCTGGTGGAGCGTCAGCCGGGCGGTCTCCAGCTGCCGCAGCCGGCGCAGGTACGCGCCGAACGCGGCGGCGGCCGCGCCGGTGGCCGGGTCCTCGACGATGCCGCCGACCGGGAACGGGTCGCGGACGTGGAAGGTGGCCGCGTCCTGCTCCCACACCAGTTGCAGGGTGACCAGGTCGAGGCGGCGCATGAACGCGGCCAGCGCGTCGAACCGGTAGTCCAGGTCGGCCAGTCGGGCCCGGGTGGCAGCGCCGATCACCAGGTGCCGGGCGCCGGCGGAGGCGATCATCGGCGGCAGGTCCGGGTCGAGTTCCCCGGCCTTCCAGCCGAGCGCGTCGAGGGCCTCGGCGAGGTCCTCGGCGGAGATCTCCTCGACGCTCGGCGGAACACTCGTCAACGTGGCCGTGAACTCTCCGGCGTCGGTGCGCCGCACGGCGACCGGCACCGGGCCGGCCTTCGTCTCGAACAGCAGCTCGCCGGGGCCGATCAGCTCGCCCAGCGCGACGGCGGCGGCGATGGTGGCGTGCCCGCAGAACGGCACCTCCAGCAGGGGGCTGAAGTAGCGGACGGTGCGGGCGCGCGGCCGGCCGGGCACGGGGGTGAGGAACGCGGTCTCGGAGTAGCCGAGCCGGGCCGCGAGGTCCAGTTGCTGCCGGTCGGTGAGCCCGGTGGCGTCCAGCACCACGCCCGCGGGGTTGCCGCCGGCGGGGTCGGCGGTGAAGGCGGCGTAGCGCAGCGGTTCGGCGGGATCGGCCGGGGTGTTGTCGGTCATGTGGGGGTGAACGGGCGGCGGCCGACGGCGATTCCCCGCGGCGGCCCCCCGGAACGTACGTGCGGGGATGAACGCTAGACTGCCGCATCCGGCTCTCATAACCGTATCGAGGATAGAAGAAACATGGCTGAGGCCCACCCGAAGGTTGTTGTGGTTGTTCCGACGTACAACGAGCGGGAGAACCTCCCGATCCTGGTAGGTCGGCTGGGCGAGCTCGGCATGCCGAACCTGCACGTGCTGGTAGTGGACGACAACTCCCCCGACGGCACGGGCGACGTCGCGGACAAGCTCGGCGCGGAGTCCGGCGGCACCCTGACCGTGCTGCACCGCACCGAGAAGGACGGCCTGGGCCGGGCCTACATCGCGGGCATGACCAAGGCGCTGGACAACGGCGCCGACATCGTGATCCAGATGGACGCGGACCTGTCGCACCCGCACACCGCGATCCCGGCGATGGTGGAGAAGCTCACCACCACCGACGCCTCGGTCGTGCTGGGTTCCCGCTACGTGCCGGGCGGCTCGACCGCGTCGGAGTGGCCGTGGCACCGCAAGGCGCTGTCGGCGTGGGCGAACTTCTACGTCAACGCGATCCTGCGGCTGAAGGTCAAGGACGCCACCGCGGGCTTCAAGGCCTGGGAGGCGCAGGCGCTGCGCAAGGTCGACCTGCAGTCGGTGCGTTCCAACGGCTACTCGTTCCAGGTCGAGATGAACTACCGCGTGGTCAAGCACGGCATGCGCATCGCGGAGGTGCCGATCCGCTTCGAGGAGCGCGTCGAGGGCATGTCGAAGATGAGCCTGGGCGTGCAGCTGGAGTCGGCCGTCGCTCCGTGGAAGCTCCGCTTCGGCAAGTGACGCCCCGGTAGTGCGTCGTGCGGCGCGGGTCGACGGTTCGTCGGCCCGCGCCGTTCGCGTTCCGGGTCAGTGCTCCAGCACCGCCTGCGGGTCCTCCAGGTAAGGCTCCCAGGCGAGTTCGGCGGCGCCGACCAGCCCGGCGTGGGCGAGCTGCGCGGGGACGATCGGGACGCGTCCGCTGCGGCCCCACAGGCAGCGTTCGGCGACCACGGCGGCCAGCCGGTCGGGGGCGGCGGCGAGCAGGTCGAGGTGCAGGCCGCTGAGCACGATCCGGTCGGGGTTGAGGATGTTGACCAGCCCGGCCAGGCCCAGTCCGAGGCGCTCCACCACGTGTTCGACGGCGTCGGCGGCCTCCGGGTCGCGGGCCAGTGCGCGGGCCTGCCCGAGCAGCGGCCGGCCGGGGTCGGGGCGGCGCTTCGCGGCGGCGAACAGCGCGTCGGGGTCGGTCTCGGCGTTCAGGCAGCCGCGGTTGCCGCAGGGGCAGGGCCGGCCGAGCGGGTCGACGGTGAGGTGGCCGACCTCCAGGGCGAGGCCCGAGCTGCCGGTGTGCAGGCGGCCGTCGAGGACCAGCGCGCCGCCGACGCCGCGGTGTCCGGAGGTGACCAGCAGCAGCTGCCGGGCGTCGCGGCCGGCGCCGTGGCGGTGCTCGGCGAGGGCCGCCAGGTTGGCGTCGTTGGCGACGGCGGTCGGGAGCACGGTGCGGGCGCGCGGCCCGAGGTCCGCGCCGGCCACCCGGGCGGCGAACAGCTCGGCGACGGGGGTGCCGGACGGCCAGTCGAAGTGCAGCGGCGCGAGCGCGGTGCCGTCGGGTTCGGTGACGGGGTTGGGCAGCGCGAGCGCGAAGCCGAGCACCCGGCGGCGGCTCGCCTCGGAACGCTGCTGGCGGCGCTCGGTGTTGACGACACCGCTGTTGGCC